>NZ_JBHWDU010000092.1:0-31018 GCF_042734825.1 Kitasatospora sp. NPDC059648
GACGTTTTCCGCTCCGTTTTCCGGGGCTTCGTCATCCAACTCGCCGGTGTCTTCCGGCGCTTGACGCCCCGTCCGACGTTCCAAACTCTAGCCGACCACCGCTCCGAAAAGCGAATCGGGCCACAATCCCGATAAACAGGCATGCCGAAGCGGCAAGTAGTGGTTTCCCGTGGATTGGCCGCCCCGGGACCGTCCGCGCTGACTGCGTGTCCGGTGCTCCCTGCCGAGCGACTGGGAGACAGTACCCCTACTCGGCGCTCTAGACAAACGCCCTGCCCGGGGCTGCCGCAACGGAGGAGCGGGAAGCCCTGGGCAGGGTGGCGCGCCTACCGCGGGGATGCCGGAGCACAGTCCACCAGGACACGGAGCTCTACCCCATGGCAATCAGCGCTGCCCCAGTTGGCCGGTGATGGCCGGATCGGTGATCGCCGTGTCATCGGCCAGCAGGACCGCCTTGCTGAGGATCACCGCCAGCATCCGGTCACCCTCGAACGGCAGGTACGGCCCGCCCGACGAACCGGCCGACCCGTCGGCCGAGTCCTCCGGGGCCGGCACGATGCACAGGTAGCGGTCGTCCGGAGCCATCAGGACGTTGCCCGAGCCCAGGTGGATGCGGTACGTGTGCAGTTCACCGCGGACCTCCAGGAACCGCCCCTCCACCGTGCAGCGCTCCCCCACCGCCAGCCGGGGCAGCAGCCTGGCCAGCAGCTCGCCGCGCTCGCGTGCGCTCTGCGACAACTCGCCGAAGCCGTAAGCCTGCCAGTAGTCGCGGTGGCGCCCCTCCGGCCCGCCGTCCGACCAGGTCGGGTCGTTGCCGACGCTGCACACGCCCACGAACAGGTCGACGTCGCGCAGCACTTCGCTCAGCACCAGCGGAGGCACCTCGGCGAGCGGCACCGGCTCGGGTGTCACCACGCCCGGCCCCATCACCGGCCCGAACCGGCCGCTGCCGGCCTGGGTGAGGTTCTCCGGGGCGTCGATCGGGTAGAAGCGCACCTGGTCGGTGCCCAGGTGGGGGAAGACCTCCCCCCAGTCCGCGTCCATGCCGTTCACCCGGAACTCGGCGCGCAGGCCCCACTCGGGCAGCAGGCGCTTCGGGGCGGGGTAGGAGTTGTCCACCGCGTACTGCAGGTTGCTGTGCCAGCCCCGCACGGCGGCCAGCGCGTGGAACCGGTGCTGGCGCAGCACGTGTGCGGCGAAGCGGTTGGAGTACACCCGGGTGCGCTCCTCCGCGGGAGTGAGCAGGTACACCTCCCGGTGCGCCTGCTTGAAGGGCTGGACGACTTGGTGGCGTTCGAGCAGGTCACGCCAGGCGAGCACGTCCTCGGTCGGGCGGCCGGCCGGGTGCCACAGTTCGACCGGTGCGTCGTCGGCGGGCGCGGGCCCGTCGCCGGTCAGGGTGCGCAGGGCGCCGTCCAGCCAGGCGCAGGCCGTCCCGTCGACGGTCCAGATCAGTCGGCGGGCCAGGGTGCCGACCAGTGGGTGGTCCAGGATCCGCTCCCGCCAGGTGCCGTACCGCCAGCTGCGCCGAGCCAGGAACTGCCGGTCCAGCCTCTCGGACTGGGCGGCCAGCATCTTCTCCAGGTCCTTGACCTCGGCTTTGAACTCCTTGAGTCCGTCGGCGTGCTCACGGCGCACCGGGGCGGGCGGGGACTTCACCGGACGGCCGGCCTCGTTGTACCAGGTCTGCCGCGCACTGGTGCCCTCCACCAGGACCTCGACCCGGGCGTCGCCGAAGTGCTCGACGCGTCGGCCCGGTTCCGTCATTCCGTAGCTGGGGACGGCGAGTTCCTCGATCTCGGCCCGACCGAGGCCGAGCGCCGCCGCTCGGTCCCGGAGCGCCTTGTCGAGTTCCTTGACGGTGCCCTTGTACGTCACCCTGGTGGTGAGGACGGCCAGTTGGGCGAGGCCCGCCTCGCCGTCCAGGCGGGCGAGGCCGTGCACGGCGGCGTTGGCCACCTTCGGCGCCTGGGGGCCGATGCCGGGCACCTTGCGCAGCGCGCACCCGACCAGGCGGCCCAGCACCCGGGCGCTGTCCGGATGGGCCGGGGTCAGGGGCAGCAGCAGGGCGATTCCGCGCAGCGCGTCCAGGTTGTACGGGTCGAGCTGGTCGGCGCCCGCGCCGTCCGGATCCGCGACCAGGTCGAGGGTGCGCGGGCGGCCGACCAGCGAGAGCCACTCGGTGATCCGCTCGCGGGCCCGCTCCGGGCCGACCGCGTCGATCAGTGCCCGCCCGGTCCGCTCCCAACGCGCGGTCGGCTTCGGTGACTTGACCTCGAAGGCGTGTTCGATCAGGGCCGTCCACGGGCCGCTCTCTCCCCCGGCCGAACCGGACCCGGCACCGAGCCCGGCACCGAACTGGGCATCGAGTTCGGCGACGTCGGCGAGGACCCGGTCGGCCCAGGCCTCGCCGGGGCTGAGCAGCGGCTCGGTCAGCGCCGCCGCGAGGTCGACGACGAGGCTGTGGTGGGGCCGGATCGACAGGGCGCTGCGGCGGACGCCGGCGACCACCGCGGCGTCGATCGGCCGGCCGGCGGCGAGTTCCTCACTGATCAGCGCCTCGGCCTCGTGGAGTTCGGCGAAGATCCACTGGCGGCCCATCAGGTGCAGGCGGTCCTCGCGGAGCTCACGGGCCGGCTCCGGCGGGAAGCCCCGGGAGACCGTGGCCGCCAGACGGAACAGCGCGCTGCGTTCCTGCCTGATCCGATCGATCTCCACGGGCCGCCAGAGCATCAGTGTCCACTGCACCAGGCCCGCCACCAGCGCGGTTCGGGTGTTCCGGTGGAGTCCGAGCAGCCGCTCGCGCACCGGCTGCACGCGCCCGTCGGACCAGTCGCCGCCGATGGCGGCGTCGATCCCCGGCAGCGCGCCCACGATCTCGTCCACATGGCCGGTTTCGAGCGCGTCGAGCAGCCGGGCGGCCGCGGGCTCGAAGGGTTCGGTCGTCGTCGTCATCAGCCACCAGCCAGGGGAACGAGTTTCAGGAAGCACACCTCGGTGTCGGCGCGCAGGTCCAGCTCGGCGTCCAGTTCCTCGACCTGCCGGTCGCCGACGAGCACCAGGAAGCCGTTGCGGCCGAACGCCTCGACGGCGCGGAGGAACTGCCGTTCGGGGTCCACCGCGCGGTCCGCCTCCGGCTGGCGGTACGCGTTCAGGGTCCGCTCGGCCGGGGTCGGCTGCACCAGGCCGTGGAACGCGGAGCGGCCGGCGTTGTGTTCGGCCACCTCCCGGTGCACCCGGCGGCGGATCAGCTCGCGCAGCGTCAACCGCTCCTCCGCGACGGCGAGGCGCCACGCGTCCCGCCGCACCCCCGATGTCGTCTCGTCGACGAAGATCACTGTCGCCATGCCGCAGACCCTAGCCACCGGCACCGACAGCCCGCCCCGCGGGCCGGATCCGGTGCCCGGCTCCGCGCCACGGGCCGGGTTCGTGCGCACCTGTTCCCCGGTCCGCCCGGGTGCCGTACCGTGACCGGATGACCACGATGGTGTCTTCCCGGTACGACGCCGTGATCGTCGGCGGCGGGCACAACGGACTGGTGGCCGCCGCCTACCTGGCGCGGGCCGGCCGGCGGGTGCTGGTCCTCGAACGGCTGCCCCGGGTCGGCGGGGCCGCCGTCTCCACCCGGGCGTTCCCGGGCGTGGACGCCCGGCTGTCGCGCTACTCCTACCTGGTCAGCCTGTTGCCGCGGAAGGTGGTCCGGGACCTCGGACTGCGGCTGGAGCTGCGCCGGCGCCGGATCGCCTCCTACACCCCCACCGAGCGGGACGGGAAGCCCACCGGGCTGCTGGTCGACGCGGCCGACCCCGACCGCACCCGGGCGTCGTTCCGGGCACTGACCGGCGGCGACCGGGAGTGGCAGGCCTGGCAGCGCTTCTACGGGATGACCGGGGAGGTCGCCCGGCGGGTGTTCCCGACGCTCACCGAGCCGCTGCCCGCCCGCGCCGAGCTGCGCCGACGGATCGACGACGAGGCCGCCTGGACGGCGCTGTTCGAGCGGCCGCTGGGCGAGACCGTCGAGCGGGCGTTCACGGACGACCTGGTGCGCGGGGTGGTCCTGACGGACGCGCTGATCGGCACCTTCACCCACGCCCACGATCCCGGGCTCCGGCAGAACCGCTGCTTCCTCTACCACGTGATCGGCAACGGAACCGGCGACTGGGACGTCCCGGTCGGCGGGATGGGCGCGGTGACCGACGCGCTGGCCGGGGCGGCGCTGGCGGCCGGCGCGGAGATCCGGACCGGTTGCGAGGTCACCGCCGTCGCCACCGACGGCAGCGGCGACGCCGAGGTGACGTACCGGCACCGGGGCGGCGAGACGACGGTGGCGGCGCCCAAGGTCCTGGTGAACGCCGCGCCGGCCGCCCTGGCCCGGCTGCTGGGCGAGGAGCCGGGGCCCGCGCCGGAGGGCTCCCAGCTGAAGGTCAACATGGTGCTGCGCCGCCTGCCGCGGCTGAGGGACGCCGCCGCCGACCCGCGCGAGGCCTTCGCCGGGACCTTCCACATCGCCGAGGGCTACCGCGGGTTGGAGACCGCGTACACCGAGGCGCTGGCCGGCCGGATGCCCTCGGCGCCGCCGTCCGAGATCTACTGCCACACGCTGACCGACCCGTCGATCCTGGGCCCGGAGGCCGCCCGGCGGGGGCTGCAGACCCTGACCCTGTTCGGCCTCCACATGCCCGCCCGGCTCTTCGGCGATCCGGCGGCCAAGGAGCGTGCCCTGGCCGCGAGCCTGGCGCAGCTGGACGCGGTGCTGGCCGAGCCGATCGCCGACTGCCTGGCCACGGACGCCGACGGACGGCCCTGCGTCGAGGCCCGGACGCCGCCGGAGCTGGCGCAGGAGATCGGACTGCCGGGCGGCCACATCTTCCACCGGGACCTCTCGTTCCCCTTCGCCGACGAGGAGCCGTCGGGCGCGGCCGCCCGCTGGGGCGTGGCCACGGCCCACCCGAACGTCCTGCTGTGCGGGGCGGGCGCCGTCCGCGGCGGCGGCGTCAGCGGCATCCCGGGGCACAATGCGGCGCAGGCCGTCCTGGCGGAGCCGGTCCCCTGACGGCCCGCGGTCATGCTGTCGGCTAGGCGCGGGCGAGCACCCAGCCGCCGAGGCCGTCGCAGGCGCCGGCGTTGTAGCTGGTGGAGCGGAAGCCGGGCGGGACGGGCGAACCGGGGCAGGTCCACAGGCCCACGCGGGCGGTGTTGTGGCGCCAGGCCCCGGCGCCGTCGCAGCCGGCCGTGATGTGGCCGGTGATCACGTAGCCGGCCACCACCGGGGAGCCCGAGCAGGTCCAGATCCCGTCGTGCGGCAGGCTGTGCTGCCAGGCGCCGATGCCGCCGCAGCCGGCCCGCAGGTGGTTGCTGATGACGTAGCCGGGCACGACGGGCGAGCCGGAACAGGTCCAGACGCCGTCGTGGACGAGGTTGTGGCGCCACGCGCCGATCCCCCGGCAGCCGGAGGTCAGGTGGTCCGTGATCACGTAGCCGGCCACCACCGGGGAGCCGGAACAGGTCCACATCCCGTCCTTGACCGGCTGCTGGTACCAGGAACCGTAGCCGCCGCAGCCCGCGGGGTCGTGGTCCGTGATGACGTTCCCGGCGGCGACGGGCTGCCCGGAGCAGGCCCACTTGCCCGCGAAGCCCCACGCGGGCTTGGCCTCCGCCACGGACATGCCGGAGGCCGTGCCGCCCAGCGCGACGGCCGCGACCAGGGCGACCACCGCCGTGACCGCCCCGGCCCCCCGCCCGACGACCAGTGCCCTCGCTCGCTTCCAGAGCTGAGGAAGAATCATGTCCTGCGTCCTCCACGGGTGTTGGGGAACATCGGAGTCCCACCGAACCGGTCTGCCCGGCAGCGAAACGAGAGTCACCCTAGGTGGTGGCCGCGTGAAAATTCAGCGGAGGATCCAAGAATTCCGCCCCCCGGGGCCCACCTTGTCCGAAAGCCGACCCGGCCGCTCGCCCGCGGCCGGGGACGGAAGCGCCGCACCGGCCCCGGCGTCCCACCTGACGGGACTTTCAGCCCGCGGAGCGATCTTGCGTCGCGCCCCCGGTAAGGGGGTGGACGTCGGCTCCGCGGGCGTCCACCTGCCGGAGTTCGGCGACGCCCGGGCCGACGAGCGGGCGCAACAGGTCCTCAAGCAGTACTTCCCGGACCGGGAGACCGTGCCGGTGAGGATCGACGCGATCGCGGCCGGTGGTGGCGGCATCCACTGCGCCACCCACGACATCCCCGCCCTGGGATGACCGACGGGCCGGCCCGGGGTCTGTCCTCACCTGCCGGCCCGGGGCGTCCGGTGCGGGCATGGGCCGCGTGCGGGCGGACCGGGCCGTCTCGGGATGGTTCGGTTGCCTTCGCCGTCGACCTTGACCGTTTTCTCAGTCGCCGCCGTCGGCCCTCCCCGTACTCCTCCGGACGCCGCCGCTCCCGGGGGCTCAGGTGCGTTTGAAGAACTCCACCTCGGCCAGGGCGATGGTGCGGCCGGAGCCGGTTCCGGCCGCCTCGCGGACGGTGAGCTTCACCTGGACGACGTCGCTGATCCCGGTCGCCACGGTCTGCGGGCCCGGCTGGTCGTTGAGGGTGATCTCCTTGCGGTGCAGTTCCCGGTCCGAGGAGGTGACCTCCAGGGACAGGACCAGCGGACGGGCCTGCCCCCGGAACTGCTCCGGGTCCGCGGAGGCGCCGGTGTGGATGATCAGGTCGACCAGCCGGAACGGGGTGCGGAAGGTGAAGCTGACGGAGTCCCCGACCGCGGGCGCTCCCCAGTAGGTGTTGCTGAGGCCGTCGACGGCCGCGGTCGCCGGACGGCCCTCGACGGCGGCGCTCGCCGAGGTCAGCGACGGGGTGATCGGGGCGGTGCTGCGGACCTTGTCCAGCACGTCCTGGAAGGCGCTCACGCCGACGGGGTACAACAGGATCCCCGCCACCACCAGCGCGGCGAGCACCGCGAGCGCGATGGTGCGGCGCAGCGCGTTGCCCGAGCCGCCGATCCGCACCCGGCGGCGGAACGGCCAACGGGTGCGCCACCAGGGCAGTTTCGGCGGCGGCGTGGTGACGGACAGCGGCGCGGCGCAGCGGCGGCAGAACCGGCGCTCGGGCAGGTTGGGGGTGCCGCACCGGGGGCAGGGCGGGCCGTCCTGGCCCTCGTCGGCCGCTGACGCCCGGACGACGGGGCGCGGTGCGACGGGCTTGGCGGGCTGGACGGCCACCGGGTCGGCCTGCGGTTCGGTTTTCGGTTCGGTCTTCGGATCAGCTTTCGGATCGGCTTTCGATTCAGCGGCGGTCGACGGGGGCACCGGTTCCGGGGTCGGGCTCGGGCTCGGTCCGTGGACCTGCTGGGCCGGGGGCTCCACGACGGGTTCGGTCGGTGGTCCGGCGGCCGGGGCGGTCGGCTGGTTCCGCCTGCTGCGCGCGGTGACCCGCCGGGAGACGTTGCGCCAGGTGGTCTCCGTCCGTCCGGTGACGGGCGCGTCCGGAGCCGGAGCAGGCGCAGGAGCGGCGGGCTCGGTCTGAGCGGCGGACCCGGTCTCCGCCGCGGCAGCCGTCGGCACCGGCTCCGGCCCGGTCCGCGCGGGCGCCGCCGGTACGGGCGCGGGCGCCGCGGCGGCCGTCCGCGACCACCCCAGGTACGCACCGCAGTTGCCGCAGAAGTCGTCCCCCTCCCCGTTGACCGTCCCGCAGTCCGGGCACACCGGCATCCGTCAGCCCTCCGTTCGTCCGGGTGGGCCGGGCAGGACCTCGACCCGGCAGGTCAGATGGACCGGGCAGCCCGCCCGGACGACGGCCAGCACCTGGTCCTCGTCCAGCCCCGCGCCGTGCAGCGGCCAGACCCGGATCAGCACCTCGCCGCCAGGCGCGGGCAGCGGTGCGCCGCCGGGGGCCGTCGTCCAGGAGACTCCAGCGCCGTCCGCGATCTCGGCACCGGCGTCGAGCACCAGGCGCAGCCGCTCGGCGAGTCCGCGCCGGGTGCCGCGCCACCGGTGCAGTTCCACGGCCCGCCCGACCACCGCGCGCCGCACCTCCTCCGGCCAGGCCGGGTCGACGTCCACCGCGAGCCAGGAGGCCAGCCAGTCCAGGAAGTCGGCCGGCGCGAGGCGGGGCCGGAAGTAGGCGGGCAGGTTGTCCAGGGTCGCGAAGACGGGGGCGAGGACGGTGTCCAGCCCGGCCGTGAAGCGCTGGGCGAGGTCGTCCTCGGCGAACAGCGCGGGCAGCAGTTCGCCGATCGGGTGCGGGCTGGCCAGCCCGGGAACGGCGGCTCTGGTCATGACGCCCCGTCCTGGTCGGCCGTGGTGACCACGATCTGGTGCTGGTGGGAGAAGACCAGGGCGTCCGGGGGGACGTCGACCCGCTCGGCGGGTGCTCCCCGGCGGCCGGTGATCGGATCGGCCGGGAACAGCCGCAGCTCCTCGACCCCCGCGACGGAGGCGACCCGCTGGAGCACGGCGAACACCTCCCCGTACTGCACCGCCCGGCCGAACGGCCAGCCCGAGCCGTCGGCGCCGCCGCGCAGCGGGTTGAGGTAGCGGTAGAGGGCGTCGAGGCCCGCCTCGCGCACCCGGTCGGGGTCCGCGGCGCGGGTGGTGAGCCGGGCGACCACCGTGACGCCCTGGTACGTGGGGGGCTGGACGAGGATCCGGGTGCCGATCAGCCGCCGCTCGTCCAGGGCGGTCGCCACCGCGGCCAGCACCTGCTCGTCGGGGATGAGCTGCTCGAACCGCAGCCGCTCGCCCTCGTCCGCGACCGCGTCGGGGACGACCAGCACCCGGACCGCTCCGACCCCGCCGTCCTCGGCGGGTACGCAGCTGACCCGGGCGGCGGAGGGCGCGGCCTGCCGGGCGATCAGCTCGAAGTCCCCCGCGGTGACGGCGCGTTCCTGCAGCCGCAGCTGGTGCGGGGCGCGCAGTTTGGCGTTCTCGACGGTCTCGCCGTCGACCCCGCCCCTGGCCGCCTCGCGGTTGTCCACCCGCGCGACGTACGGGACGGAGCTGCGCAGCACCGTGACGGTGTTGCGGGCGACGTTGCCCGCCGTCCCACCGCCGGTGCGGTAGCGGGGGACGCGCAGCCGCGCGCCCTTGGGCGGCACCGCACCGAAGGCCCGCAGGCTGCCGTCGGGCTCCCGGACGGCGGGCGGGAGCTGGAACTCGCCGGTGGTCGCGTCGAGCACCACGTGCCGGTCGGTGGGCGAGGAGTCGCCGAAGTGCTCGACGACCGTCCACGGCTGCCAGCCGTCTCCGGCCGAGACCTCGACCACCGGCGGGCCGCCGTCCAGCAGGACCGGCGGCCGGGCGAGCCGGAAGCGCTGGCCGGCGACGCCCTCGGAGGTGCCGAGCGGCGCGTCGGTGACGGTCTGGGCGTGCACGGCGGTCGCGGTGCCTCCGACGGTGAACACCTCGGCCCGGCGGACGGTCGGGGACTCGGAGTAGAACGGCTGGCCCGGGCGCGGCTCGGTGACCCGGCAGCGCAGCCAGCCGGCCCGGCGGCCGGCGACCACCGAAGCGGTGTGTCCGGCGGGCACGAACACCACGACCTCGCCGGGCCGGTTGAGGCCGCCGGTGGTGTCGCCGCCGGTCTCGCAGCCGATCCAGCGCGCGCCGTCCCAGATCTCCCAGGCCAGCGGCGGCTGGCGCGGGTCGACGCCGACGCCCTCCACCCGGCTGTCCAGCCGGACGGCCAGGATGCAGCGCGGCACCACGGCCGGCAGGGCGAACAGCATGGCGTCGCCGACCGCCGGGCGCGGCTGGAAGCAGGGCACGTCCGCGCCGTCGGCCAGCCGGGCGGTGGCGTCGGAGTGCTCGCCCGCGGCGGAGACGGTGACCAGCCGCTCCAGCGAGCTGGGCACGATCGGGAGGTCCTCGGCGGTCGCGAAGACCACCGCGTCGTCGGTCTCGGTCCGCAGGGTGGAGACCTCGGTACCGGCCCGCAGCAGGACCGTTTCGGGCTGCGGGGCGGAGAGCCAGAAGTCGACCTCGGCCCGGGCCGCGGCGGGCGGGAAGAGCCGGATGCCCAACAGGTCGAGGAAGGCGGCGTAGTTCTTCTCCGGCACCCGGTTCAGCCGGTAGAGGAGCTGGTCCACCAGGTAGGCGAAGGTCTCGATGAGGGTGACGCCCGGGTCGGAGACGTTGTGGTCGGTCCACTCCGGCGCGCGCTGCTGGACGTAGCGCTTGGCCTCGTCGACGAGTTGCTGGAAGCGGCGGTCGTCCAGGTTCGGGGAGGGCAGAGCCATCAGCGCTCGCCTCCCGTCACCGTCGCCGGGAAGCCCGCGGCCGGGAACTCCGCCTCCGGCGACTCCGGGATGGTGTAGAAGGGGAAGACCAGGTTGCGGCGGTCGTTGGTGGCCCGCACGGTGTAGTGGACGTCGATGTAGAGCGTGCCCTCCTCGACCCGGTCGAAGGCGATCACCACGTCGTCGACCCCGATCCGCGGCTCCCAGCGTTCCAGCGCGATCCGCACCTCGCGGGCGATCCGCCCGGCGGTGGAGCTGTCGCCCGGGGCGAAGACGTAGTCGTGGATGCCGCAGCCGAACTCCGGACGCATCGGCCGCTCGCCGGGGGCGGTGCCGAGGATCAGCCGGATGGCTTCCGCGATCTCCCGGTCCCGCTCCACCATGCCGATGCCGCCGGTGGCGTTCACCCGCAGCGGGAAGGCCCAGCCCCGGCCGATGAAGCTGCTGGTCACGCCGGGCCCCCGATCAGCACGTCGAACGCCCCGCCGATGATGGCGGCACCGCAGGTGGTCCTGTCGCCCGTCCGGGCCGCGGGGAAGCCGCCGATCAGCGTCACGCCCCGCGTCACCGTGCCGAGTCCGGGCTCCACCAGGTTGGCGGGGCCCATCTCCGCGTGCGGGACGCAGGCGTGCAGGCTGCCGACCACCGCGGCGGGGCGGCCGCCGATCAGCACGGTCTCCACCGCGAGGGCGCCCGGCGGCGGGGTGGTGAGGGCGCCGCCGTGATCGGTGGGGTCGCCGCTCCGGGCTGCGGGGGGCATGTACGGTCTCCGTTCCGTTCCGCTGGATCTGATTGACGCGCCGTCAGTTGATGTGCACGAAGGCTCCCTTGATCACCGCCAGGGCTCCGCCGTCCACGGCGACCTCCGTCGTGCCCCGGATCGTCACCGATCCGCCGCGCACGTCCACCGCGCCGGTGCCCGCGTCGAGGGAGATGCCGGAGGGCGACAGGCGCACAGTGCTCGTCCCGGCGCCGACCGCGCCGTGCACGGTCAGCACGATCTCCCCTCGCTGCTGGTCCAGTCGGACCTCCAGCTTCCCGTCCCCACTGGCCAGCCGGACACCGGAACTACCGCCCGGCACGTCCAGCAGCTCCAGCCGGTGGCCCGAACGGGACACCACGGAACGGCGGTTGACCTTGCCCGCGGTCGCGTCGACCAGCGGCACGTCGTGCGGCGAGGGCCGGTCCACGCCGTTGTAGAGGCCGCCCAGCACGTACGGGCTGTCCAGGTCGCCCTGCTCGAAGCCGACCAGGACCTCGTCGTTGACCTCGGGGCTGACCACGCCGCCGCCCCCGTGGCCGCCCCACTGCACGGTGCGGACCCAGTCGGAGACGTAACTGTCGTCCAGCCAGGGGAACTTCAGCTTCACCCAGCCGCGCTGCCCGTTCCCGGGCTCCCGGAGGTCGGTGACCACGGCGACGGCCAGGCCCGGCATCCGCGGCCCGCGCGGCGGCGCGTTGCCCCCGGTCGCGAGTCCGGCCAGCGAGCGGTCGGGCGACGCGCTGACCACCACGGTGGTCCGGTAGCCGCGGAACGGCTCCAGCAGGTGGCGCACCCCGGTGGCGGTGTAGCGGCCGGAGAAGGCGGCGCCGACGTTCCCCAGCGCGACGGCCGTCCCCGCCCGCAGCCGCGGATTGCCCTCGACGACCGCCTCCAGCTCGCCGAAGCCCGCGGCCACCGAGGCGGCCAGCGAGCGCGCCACGGCGGTGGTCTCCGCCTGGGTCCGGTACGGCGTGTCGGCGACCGTCAGCCGGGCCTGGCCGGGGAAGGCGGAGGCCACCACCGAGGGGCTCATCCCGGGCAGCACGCCCGGCGAGGCCACCGACGGCTCGGCGGCCACCAGGGCGCTCTTGGTGGTGACGTTCCAACCACGCGCCTCGACCGTGTCCGCGCCGGCCGCGCCGGTCAGCACGCCGCGCAGCTCCAGCAGGTTGCGGCCGTACTCCAGCACCAGCGGGTTCTGCGGCGCGGGCGTGGTGGGCGCCGGCGCGCCGGACGCGGGCTGCGGCCGGACGAACTCCAGCTTCCCGTCGTCGTCCACCCGCACCTGCGCGCCGCTCTCCACCGCCAGGAACTGGAGGAACTCCCAGTCCGGGACGTTCGCCTGGGAGAGCTGCTGGTGCACGACCGGGAAGGAGTCGACCCGCCCGCAGGACAGGCCCGCACCGGCGGCGACCTCGCGGACGATGTCGGCGGTCGTCATGTTCCGGAAGGCCTTCACCCGGCGCCCGCGCATCAGCCGATGGGTCACCGCCGAGGCCCGCACCACGGTGTACGAGCCCGTGGTGTCCACCTCCAGCTCCAGCGCCGTCACCTCGCCGGTGAACAGCCGGACCTGGGTGTGCCCCTGCACGGTGACCACGGACACCCGCAGTTCGGTGCCGATGGTGATGCCCGTCGCGGACAGGAAGGTGTGGTCCGCGTCCCGGAAACTCAGCACCGCCGTGTCGGGCAGGCCCACGCTCTCCTCGATGTCGCAGGACACCAGCTGGGCCGCCCAGACCGGCGGCAGCGGCCCCGGCGCCTCGACGACGGGATCCGCGGCGAACGGCCGGCCGCCACGGGCCTCGGGAGTGGTCATCGCCGCCCGCCCCGGGTGAGTTCGTCGATCCCCGGCACGATCAGTTCCGACCCGGGGACCAGGACCATCGGGTCGTCGATGTCGTTGGCCTCCGCGATGGTGCGCCAGGCCGTCGCGTCCCCGTAGGCGCGCCAGGCGAGCAGCGGCAGGCTGTCGCCCGCGATCACCCGGTGGGTGCTGCGGGCCTCCGGCGAGCCGGAGGTCGGGTTCTGCCCGGCCGGGTCGACGCTGGCCTCGTCGATCGAGAGGGAGCACACCGCGCGCAGCGGATTGCCGTCCACGTCGAAGAGCGTGTAGGTGACCGACAGGCCGGTCAGCACCCCGTTGAACGAGGTCGTCTTCAGGGTGCCCCAGTCCAGCCGGATCCACGGGCTGGCCGGCGTCTTGCGCGCCAGGCTCGTCGGAGTGGGCACACAGGCCGTCATCAGCTGCTCCACCGCCCGCTCCACCGAGTTGTCGTGGGTCGCGGTCGAGTCCAGGAACACGTCGAGCGACAGCGAGCGCGGACCGCTGCCGACGAACTCCGGCAAGGCCGACTGGCCCGCCATCCGCGACGGCGTGCGCCGCCACTCGGTGGTCTTGCGCAGCACCAGGCTCGCCGGGTTGAACTGCAGCGGAAGCCGCGCGATCGCGCCGCCGGGCTGGGCGCCGACCGTGGACGGGGGCTCCATGATGGTCAGTTGGGCCCGGGTGACACTCGCGGGGACCGCCGGGGACATCCTGCTGCTCCTTACGTGGGTGGGACGGAGTTCGGTGCGAACCGCGAACCGGGATCAGGACGGGCGAAGACCCACGTGGGCGATCTCCAGACTCTCCACCGCCGCCTGTGAGTTGGCGGGGTCGAAGGACGGGCCCTCCCAGCGCACCGGGACGATCCCCAGCACCTGCCAGCCGACGATCCGGCTCAGGTCCGGCCGCAGCGCCACGATCTCGCCGTCCTTGGGCTCGACCTTCCGGACGATCTCGCCCAGCCACCGCGCGATCTTGGCGCTGTCCGCCGTGACCGCGCGGGTCAGCGTGATGTTCGACCAGGTGATGCGGCCGGGCAGCTGCCAGGAGAAGCCGTTGTTGCCGCCCTCCGCGTACTGCTCGATCTCGACCTGGGCGCCGAGGCCGGAACAGGTGGTGAACTCGCCCAGGTCGTTGCCGCCGATGGTCAGGCTGAAGAACACGCTGCTCGCGAAGATGCTGTCGGTCATCGGTCCCCGTTTCCTGCTGTGCCTCTTGCCGCTTGCTGCTCGCCAGCTGCTGCGCGGTGTTGCCGGTCTCGTCGTGGGTGGTCCCGCGCTCAGCGGCGCAGGTCGTACGGTCTTCCGGCCCGCTCCCGGCCCCGGCGCAGCTCGGTGCGCAGCAGCCGGCCGACCGGTTCGACCAGGCGCCGGGCCAGCTCGTCCAGATCGGCCGGCCCGGCAGCGTCGGGAGCCCCGGGCGGTTCGGCGGGCGGGGAGGACTTCGCTCGGGAGACCGCTCCGGAGGCCGCTCCGGAGGCCGCCGGCGAGGCCTTTGCCCCGGCCGCCTTCGCCGGGGCGGCCTGTACGGTGCTCGGCCGACTCGCCGGGACGGCCGTCAACGGCACCCCGGACAGGCCCGCCTGCTCGGCCACCCGCTGCAACAGCTGCGCCGTACCGGGTGCGTGCGGTACGGGTGGTACGGGCAGGACGGGCGGGGCGCTCGCGGGGCGTGCGGGCGTCAGGGGCCGCGACGCGGCCGGCGAAGGAGCAGCCGCTGCCGGTGTCAGTGTCGGTGACGGCGGTGACGGCGGTGACGGCGGTGACGGCGGCGGAAGCGGCCGGGACACGGTCGGCAACCGCTGGAGCGACTGAAGGTCCGCCGGGGGTGCGAGCCGCACCACGGGCACGGGGGGAGCAGTCGCCGCGTGCCCGGGCGGCAGCGCTCGCGGAACCACCGGCGAAGGCCCTGCCGGCTGCTCCGGTGACGGAAGCCGCTGAACCGAAGGGGGCGCGAGGCGCACCACGTGCGTGGGCGGCTGCGCCGCCGCACGGCGACGCTGGAGCCCACCGCTCGGCCGGGCCGGCCGCGGAGGGGTAGCCGGCGAAGCCGAACTCCCCCGCGTCGACGAACGATCGGCCCGATTGCTCCGTGAGCGCCGACGCTGCCCGGCGGCCTCGGCCTCACCCGCCGCCGCTGAAGCACCCGGCACACCGGGAGGGGTCGAACTCCCCGGCACCGCAGGACGGCCGACAGCCGTCCGGCCGCCCCCACGCTCCGACGCACGCCGGACACGCGAGCGCTGCAGCGCGGCTACCACCCCACGGACCACACCCGGACCGGACGACCGGCCCGCCGCGGCGGTGCCCGGCGCACCGCTCGGTGCCGAACTCCCCTGCGCCGCGGGAGGATCGGCGGCCGCCCGGCCGGTCCCGCGTTCGACCGCACGGGAGGAACGCGCACGTTGCACAGCACCCACGACGCCGCGCGCCACGCCTGAACCCGACGATCCGCCCGACGATCCGCCCGCCGCTCCTGCGACCGACGGCCCGGCCGCGGCCCGGCCCTCCCCCGCACCCGGCGAGCGGCGTGAGCCCGAGCGCTGCGGAGCGGCGGCGATCCCGCCTCCCCGGCCGCCGCCGGAAGTCCGCGACGGCCGCGCGGCCGGACCGTCGTCGTCCGCGCGGGACGCGAGCGCGTGGGGCCAGACCGCGGGGACCACGGGCGGCGGGGGTGGTGGCGTACGGGAATCCCCGGGTGCGGTGGTGCTGCCCGTGAAGGGCTGCGCCGGGGCGGCGAGGGCGACCGGGATCGGGCGCTCGCCGATCAGCCCGCGCCTCCTGCCGACGAGTTCGGCGGCCCGCTGCACGCCCGAGCCGCCGGCGGCCGGACGCACGGGAACAGTCACGGGCTTCACCGGGCCGCCCCCACCCCCGGGGCCGCTGCTGGCCCGCGGCCCGGCACGGCCGCTCCGCGCCGCAGCCCGCCCGCCGCTCTCCGCCTGCGGGAGCGGAGTCGAGCCGGTCGCACTGCCGGCAGCCCGCGCGGTGGCACGCCGCGCACGCGGCCCTTCGCCGGGCGACGGCGTACTCCGCTCCGCCGAGCCTCCGACACTTCGGCCTCCGGTGTCACCCGCCGCGGGGCCCACGACACGCCGGCCCGGTCGACGCCCGGCGGGCGTCGGCGCAGAGCCGCCCGGCGCTGCCGCCGACGGCGGCAGCCCGTCGAGCGGCGCGCCCAGGCCCCCACGCGTGCGAGCAGGGGGAGGCGGCGACGGGGTGCGCGGGGCAGTACCGGCGGGCCGCCCGGACGACGTGCGCTGGACGGGCAGGACGTCGACGGGCCGAGGCTCGGGGCGGGCCCCTGGCTGACGTGGGCCGTCAGGCCCGCTCGCCTCGGGAGCGGCGGATTCCGTGGCAGCACGGACGACGGGCATGGCCGGCGCACCCGGCCCCTGCTCGGCACTCCGGGAACCGACGGCGGCCACGGGCGCGGCGCCCGCGGGCAACGAGGTCAGGGGCGGCACGGTCAGGGGCGGGGCGGTCAGGGGCGGGGCGGCGCTCGCGGGCAGCGCGGTCAGGGGAGCGCCGAGGACCGGGCGGACAACTGCTTCGGCACCCGTCTCGGCGGCACGCTGGACCACTCCTTCGACCGAGCCACTCGGCGCCGGCGCCGGCGCGGGCGCCGCGGCCCCGCCGCTCACGGACGGGCTCGGCCCGTCCGCCGGTTCGGCCGTCACGGCCACCGATGGCGCCGAGTCGGCGTCCTGACCCGGTGGCTCGGTGACGACCGCGTTCGCCCTGCCCGGCCCGGGGACGGCCGCCACCGGACGCACGGGCAACACGCGCGGCCGCCGCGCCACGGTCAGTGGTTCGCTGACGCGACGCGGCCTCACGGAACGGCGCTGGGCCCGGTCCGGCACGTCGCTCCGACGCGGCGACCCGTCGGTCCCGTCCGGCGCCGGGGTGCCGGGTTCACGAGGACCGGCGCCGACCGGAGCGGGCCCCGGCGCAGCAGGCGTCGCCGCATCGGGCTCCGCCCCGCCCTGGACCGCGACGCCGGGCGCCGCCGAACCGTTCTCCGCCCCGACCCGCCGTACGCCCGCACCCGGACCCGGACCCGCACCCGTCGCACGCGCCGCAGGCGGCCCCGACCGCACGGGCAGCCGCCGCACCCGGAGGGCTCGCTGGACCGGCAGCGCGCGCCGCCGCACCTCCGCGCCTTCCGCGCCTTCCGGGCCGGCCGCCGCCCCGCCGTCCACGCCGGCCGGCAGGACGAGTGCGTCCCCGCCCCCGACGACCGTCGCCGGACCACCCGGCGCGGCCACCGCCCGCAGGATGCCGACCGGTGCGGTCGGCAGAACGGCGTGGCCGAGCGGCCCGCAGAGCGAGGGGTCCTGCCAGGAGGCCAGCCGGGAGCGGAACTCCAGGCCGTCGCTGATCCCGTGCCCCGCCCCGGTCAGGGTCGGGACGAGCGGCGTCACCGCGCGCCATCCGCCGTCCCCGGCCACCGGCCGCCGCCGGGCCGCCGCGGGCGCGGCCTCGCCCGTACCGCTGGTCCCGCCCTCCGGCACCGCACCGCCGGACCCGAGACCGCCGGCCCCGGCGCCTCCGGACCCGGCACCGCCGGGCGCGACGGCACCGTCAGCCCGACGCCGCCGCGCGATCCAGTCCCGCACGCCCACCCCGCTCACCCACCCTCGTTGACCCGGGCGTTGATGCGCGCGATCTCGCGCACCCACTGCCCGCGCTCGCGGTGGGTCAGGTCGAGGAGGTCCTCGCGCGGCCAGTGGAAGTGGTAGGCGATGTACGCGATCTCCTCGTACAGCCGAGCAGGCGCGTACGTCACGATTCCCCCAGGCGCCCACCGGCGAGGTCGACCTCGAAGGCGCCGTCGCAGTGCGGGCAGGTCACGGCGGCGCGCGTGTGGCCTTCGCTGTTGATCCGCTGGTAGAGGTCCTGGAGGAACGCGACGTCGGTGGCGTACATCCGCTCGACGATCCCGGCGTGCACGTCGGTGACCTCGCCCAGCCTGGTGATGACGTGGCTGAGCAGCACCACGCTGAGGTAGGCCGGGTTCTCCTTGACCCGCAGGTCGATCTGCGGCATCAGCTCGTCCCGGGCGGTGGCCAGCCGCATGGCGCCGTGGCGGTGCACGGTGCCCTCGTCGTCGACGTAGCCGAGCGGCAGCTCGAACTCGAACTCGGTGTGCGGCGTCCGCCCCCGGGACGCGGCCTGCCCGGCCTGCGGCGCGGCGCCCTGCTGGCCCGGGACCGGTGCCGCGCCCGCGCCCGGGCCCGCGCCCGGAACCGTGCCCTGGACCGGCCCCTGGGCGGGGGCCCGTTCCAGCAGTTCGTCCAGGCCGATCTTCCGCCTCATTCGACGCTGATCTCCTCGAACACGATGGTCACGGTCTCGGTCGCCGCACTGGACTCTCCCGCGCTGAGCGTGGGGCCCTCCCAGCGGCTCGCCCAGGCGTTGGTCAGCTGGATGCGTCGCAGGGTGGCGCCGGTGGTGTCCTTGACCTCGATGGTGAGGTTCTGCCGCGCGGTGTTGATCGCCCCGTTGTTGAGGGTCTCCTTGATCCAGTCCGTGAACGCGCCGCTCTTGTCCAGGCCGCGGGTGATGGTCACCTCGCCGGGCAGCCGGGCGCCGGGCTGCTTGCGGACGATCAGTTTGCCCTCTTGGGTCACCTGCTTGTACTCGACGACGTCCTGCTCGACCGTCAGGTTGCTGATCTCCTTGACGGACTCGACGTTGTAGCCGCCGAGTTGGACGCCGAATATGTGTGTGGAGAGCGGATCGCCTTCAGCCATGGCGTGCTGTCACCTTCCGATGCGTGGGGTGCCGACGGGACGACGGGGCCGGGTCACTCGTTGACGAGGCTCGTGCTGTCGGAGAACTGGGCCAGCCGGAACACCACGAACTCGGCCGGCTTCACCGGGGCGACACCGATCTCGCAGATCACCTGGCCGAGGTCGATGGACTCCGGCGGGTTGTTGTCGCGGTCGCACTTGACGTAGAAGGCCTCGGCCGCGGTCTGGCCGAACAGCGCCCCGCGCCGCCATTCCTCGGTGAGGAAGGCGGTGATGTTCCGGCGGATGCTGGACCACAGCCGGTCGTCGTTGGGTTCGAAGACCACCCACTGGGTCCCCAGGAGGATCGATTCCTCCAGGTAGTTGAAGAGCCGGCGCACGTTCAGGTAGCGCCAGGCGGGGTCGGAGGAGAGGGTGCGCGCGCCCCAGATACGGATGCCGCGCCCGGGGAACGCCCGTACGCAGTTGACACCGATCGGGTTCAGCAGGTCCTGCTCGCCCTTGCTGAGCCGGAGTTCGAGGTCCACCGCGCCGCGGATGACCTCGTTGGCGGGCGCCTTGTGCACGCCGCGCTCGGAGTCGCTGCGCGCCCACACCCCGGCGACGTGCCCGCTCGGCGGGACCAGCACGTTGCGGCCGCTGGCCGGGTCGAAGACCTTGATCCACGGGTAGTAGAGGGCGGCGTAGCGGGAGTCGAAGCCGGCCTCCTCGTTGCGCCAGGTGCGCATCCGCTGGGCGTTCAGGCCGGGCGGCGGGTCGAGGACGGCGATCCGGTCGCCCATCTGCTCGCAGTGCGACATGACGGCCAGCTGGACGGTGCGCAGGCCCTCGTCGTCGAGATCGCCGCGCTGGTAGGCGCTCATCAGGTCGGGCACCGCGACCATGGTGATCTCGTCGATCGCCTCCAGGCCGGAGAAGCCGGTCCGGGCGGCGGCGTCGCCGACGTACTCGGCGGGGTCGACCCGGGAGGCGGGGGCCGTGACCGGCCCCGGCGCGAGGGCGGGGGCGGCGGCGAGCGCGTGGGTCTGCCGCTCGGGGCGGCTGGGCGCGGTGCCGGGCTGTTCGGAGACCGCGACCAGCTTGGACTCGCGCAGCTGGGTGACGACGTACCCCTTGGTGTTCTTCCGGGTCGAGACGTCGTAGCTCTCCACGACCTCGGCGCCGCGGCGGACCAGCAGCCGGAACCGGTCCTCGGGGACGTTCTCGCCCTCCGCGTCGGCGATCTCGACGGACACCTCACCGCCCGCGCCGGGCAGCGCCGAGAACAGGAAGCCCGCGACGGCGACCGGCGGGGCCGCGACGACGGCGGGTGCCGGGGCGGTACCGGGGGCCTGCCGGGCCGGGTCGCCGACCCGGACGACGTAGGCGGAGCCGCCGCCGTTGGCGAAGAAGCCGTAGACCGCGTGCGCCAGGTAGGTGCCCTCGGTGAACCCGCCGAACCGCTGGACGTACTGGTCCCAGTTGGTCACCAGCGTGGGCTCGTGGAAGGGTCCGGCCCCGGCGAAGCCGACGAAGGCGGCGACGGCGGTGCCGACACCCTCGATCGGCCGGGCACCGGACTGGACCTCCTCCACGTACACACCCGGGGTGAGGTACGACGGCATACGCGCTCCTTCGGCTGGCCAGTCATTTCGCCGGTCACTCGCTGATCGCTGACTGATCACTCGCCCCCGAGTCTGCGGTCCGGGCGCCCTCCCGACCATGTCCCGAGGTCCCGGACCGGGGGCAGCACCGGCTGCCCCCGGCGGACAGCCGACCGGTCCGCGCAGGCTGCCCCGCAGGGCCCCGCCGCCCCGGCCCGGCCTTCCCGGGCGCGGCCGCCCCGGGGTCAGCCGAGGCCGCTGTCCGCGAGCACGCCCAGCCACGGCCCGAACTCGCTCTCCAGCACCAGTCGCCCGAGCTTGCGGTACTCCCCGACCACGGCGGCGACCAGCTGCGCCATGCCCAGCGGGGTGCCCGTGCCGGCGGCCAGGTAGGCCGCCGAGACGGCGCAGGCCCGGATGGAACCGCCGGTGAGCTCGAAGTGCCGGGCGCAGAAGTCCAGGTCGAGGTCGTCGTCGCGGGGCAGCCGCGGCCCCAGGCAGCGGTCCCACAGCAGGCGCCGCTGCGCCTGGTCGGGCAGCGGGAACTCGGCGATGACGTCCAGGCGCCGGGTGAAGGCCTCGTCGAGGTTGGCGCGCAGGTTGGTGGTCAGCACCGCGATCCCGTCGAAGGACTCCATCCGCTGGAGCAGGTAGGCCGTCTCCACGTTGGCGTGGCGGTCGTGGGCGTCCTTGACCTGCGAGCGCTTGCCGAACAGCGCGTCCGCCTCGTCGAACAGGAGGACGGCGTTGACCTGCGCCGCCTCCGTGAACACCCGGTCCAGGTTCTTCTCGGTCTCGCCGATGTACTTGTCCACCACGGTCGAGAGGTCGACGACGTACAGCTCCATGCCGAGCTCCGCCGCGACCACCTCGGCCGACATCGTCTTCCCGGTGCCGGACTCCCCCGCGAACAGGGCGATCACCCCGTTGCCCCGGCCGCCGCCCGGCCGCATCCGCCACTGCCCGAGCACCCGGTCGCGGTGCCGGGCCCGCAGCACCAGCTCGCGCAGCCGGCCGGCGGTGGGATCGGGCAGCACCAGGTCGGCCCAGCCGACCGCGGGCTCGATCCGCCGGGCGAGCCGGGCCAGGCCGGCGGCGTTCTGCGCCCGTACGGCGGTCCGCAAGTCCTCCGCGCGCACCGGGCGGCGCTCGGCGGCCGCCGTCCTGGCCGCCACGGCGGCGGCCCGCTCCAGCTTCTCCCGGTCCAGCCGGTAGGCGGCCACCGCCTCGACCAGCTCGCCCGCCAGACCCTCCGTCACCCCCTCCGTCAGCTCCCGGCTCGGCGGTGCCCCGGCGGCGGCCAGCGCGCGGGCCCACTGCCCGGCCCGGTCGCGCGCGTCCGGCGCTGGGACGGTCACCACCACGGGGCTCTCCCGCGCCCAGGCCGGGTCCCACACCTGCGGGCCGTGCACCACCAGCGGGACGGGCCCCAGCTGTGCGCACAGGTCGCGCAACAGGGCCGCCCGCTCGGGCCGTTCGGGTTCGAGCCGGTCCAGCGGTCCGAGCACCACACCGCCCCCGGCCAGCCGGGCCTCACGGGCGAGCACCCGCACGGTGCCCGTCGACGGGTGGGCGGCGGCCAGCGCGGCGGCGTCGACGACCAGGGGCGGTCGGCCGCCGGCCGCGAGGGCGGCCACCGCCAGCGGACCGGCCTGCCCGCCACGGTCCAGCAGGTACACCGGCCCGCCGGCCGCCGCGGCCGCGGCCACGGCCGAACCCAGGTCGTCGACGGGCGCCGGGGCGGTCCCGGTGCACGGATCGGCGCGGCGGGCCAGGCCGGCGAGCGCGTCGTCCGGCTCGTCGTCGCCGAGCAGGTGGGCCGTCACCCGGTCCGGCACGCGCAGGGTGCGGGAGAGCAGCGGGCGCTCCGGCTCGGTGATCTCCACCAGGCCCCCGGCGACCAGCGGGGCGCGGGCGGAGAACCGGAAGCGGCCGGCGCCCGCCCCCGGCAGTCCGCACAGGTCGAGGGCGAGGGCTACGGTGGCCCGGCGGCGGGTCAGGTCGTCGTTGAGGTAGCCGTAGAGCTGCTCGAAGCGGGTGTCGAGGTCGGGGGCGAGGGCCACCAGCAGGAGGTCGAGGTCCACCGGAAGCAGGCCGAACTCGGCGCCGAACCGGGCCAGTCGGGAGCCGGGCGGCGGGGCGGCGGGCGGCGGCCCGTACACAGAGCTGTTCCCACTGCCGTCCACAGCACCGGCGAGCCCCGTGGTGGCGCAGGACGCCAGGATCCGCTCCACCGCCTCCGGGCCGAGGTACTGGCCGCGGTACGGGTCGTCCGGATCCGGGTCGTCGGCCCGGCGTTCGCGCACCGCGGCCCGGACCCGCTGCTCGACCCGGTGCAGCCGCTCCCACAGGTGGTCCCGGGCGGGCGGCGCACCGTTGACGGCCTGTCCGAGGTCGAGGCTCACCGCGCCCCGCCCCTCGTCCGGCGGCCGGGAGGCAGCGCGCGCTCCCGGGGCGCGGCGAAGCCGTCGGGCCCCGGGTCCCCGGCACCGCGGTAGCGCAGCCGGCGGCCTCCCGACCCGCTCTCCCCGGTGGTGTCCCGGGCCCGCACCACCAGGCCCTCGGTGACGGGCGGCCCGGCGGGGTCGAGCCCGCCGGCCAGCGGGGCGAGCACCCTGAGGTCGATCGAGGGCCGCAGCTCCCCGCCCGTCGCGGACCAGACGTCCGACACCGACGGCAGACCGGTGTCGCGCCCGGCGATGTCCAGCCCGACCGTCAGCCCGAGCCCGGCGAGCGACCCGGTGAGCAGCCGCGCGGGCAGTGCGTCCACAGCGGTCAGGCACTGCAACACCTCGGCCAGCAGCCGGTGTTCGTCCTGCGGACGGTTGGTCCAGACGGTCACCAGGTAGCCCAGCTCGAACCAGCGGGGCGCGGGGCGGTGACCGACCACCACGCCGTCCTCGTCGTACTCGGCGACGGCCCCGGCCTGCCGGCGGGTCGTCTCCTCGCGGATGCCGTACAGGAACGCGCTGACCGTCGGCGCGGTCCGCCGAGCCGCGAGATCCCGGGTCGGCGCGTCGAACACCACCTCGACCCCGCGCTCGGGCAGCCCGGCCTCGCCCAGCAGCCGCCGCAGCGCCTCGTCCACCTCATGTATCACCGGCCGTCCACCTCCCCGCCCACACCGCACGCCCGGACACGTCCCGCCGGTCCCCGGGACGGCCTTTCGACGACCACTCCGCCCGCGCGCCCCGCCACCTCGGGCCGCCTCACCGCCGTACCTCCTCTCCCGGCCGGCCGAGGCCGCCCTCTCGCCGCCAGGAGGGGCCGGTAGCCGGGCCCGTCGGCCGTGACGACCCGTGGGCGCGCCTCGTCCTCGGGGCGGATCGGCAGCCGACCCGCGAAGGCCCCGTCCCCGCTCGGGCGGACGGGGGCCGCGGTGATGCCGCGCCGCCGCGTGCAACGGGCCGGCGCGCCGAGGACCGTCCCAGCCCGCAGGGCCGTCGCCTCGCTCACCGGCGCTCCACCTCCCCCGGCGGGCCGATGCTGCCCTCCACCACCAGGAACGGAGTGGTCACCGGCGAGAAGCCCGGGCCGTCGGCCGTGATGGTCCGCGGGCCGGTCTCGTCCTTGGGGAGGATCAGCAGCTGGCCCGCGAAGGTCCCGTCCGCCCTCGGGTAGGTGGGGGCCGCGGCCGCGGTGATGCCGGGCTGCCAGGTGAAGCGGACCGGCGCGCCGGGCGGGAAGTCCGTGCCGCGGACGGAGGTCACGAAGCCGGGCTTGCCGATCGGCGGTACGGCGACGATGCGGGGCTGCAGGACGCGCAGCGGGGTGCTCGCGCGGTGCGGGCCCGGGGTGGCGTCGGTGCCGGTGGTGGTCAGCTCCGCGGTGACCGTGGTGTCCAGCGCGGCCACCGGTGAAAGCACCACCCGGACCACCTGGCTGCCGCCGGGGGCCAGGTCGGCGAGTCGGCAGCTCCCGTCCCGGCAGCCGGGGGGCAGCGCCTCGGTGGGCACTCCGGCGGGCAGGCCGAGGGTCAGGCGCAGCCCGGTCGCCAGGGCCTGGCCGGTGTTGCGCACGGTGTAGCTGACGGTCACGTGGCCGCCCACGTAGCCGGGGCCGGGCTGGGCGCCGACGGCCACGCCGGGGCCGGCCTGCGGCGGAGGCGCGGGGGCGGGCGCCGGGGGCGGCGGCACGGGAGTGGGCGTGGTGGTCGGGCTGGGCGTCGGGCTCGGGCTCGGCGAGGCGGTCGGTGAAGGCGTGGGCGTCGGCGAGGGCGCGTCCAGCACCGGCAGGATCGTCTCCGCGGACCCGTTCTCCGGGTCGGGATCGACCACCGCCCCGCTCACGCTCCAGCCGAACGGCTGGTCGCCCGCCCGGGTGCCGATCAGGCGGCCGGTGACCCGGACCTGAGCCCCCGGCGCCAGGGTGCCGAGCTCGCAGCGCAGCGCCGCCGCGTCGCACTGCCCGACCGGGCTGGTCAGCTCGCCGAGCCGGGCGCCGGTCGGCACCGAGGCCGTCAGGACGGTGCCGGGCGAGGGTGCGGGGCCCTTGTTCGTGACGGTGATCGTCACGCCGGTGCCGCCGTCGACGGGGACGGCCGGGGTGCGGGGCGGCGCGCTGAGCGTCAGGTGGACGGACCGCTGGACGGCCGGCTCCTTCTGGCGCCCCGGCAGCCGCCAGTCGAGCTCGGTGAGCTCGGCGGTGGCGAAGTCGTAGATCTTGAGCCCCTCGGGTGCGCTCGGCGGCGCGGCGCGCCGGGAGGTCAGCACGAGCTGCGCGCCGTCGGCCGTCCAGGCGACGTCGCGGGGCTGGAAGGGGCCGGTGGAGCGGTCGGGCAGCGGCCGGGTGCAGGCGCCGTCGCCGAGCCCGGCGGGCAGGATCACCGTGCAGTCCCGGCCGGTCGGGGTGGTGACCACGACGCCGTCCTGCCGGTTGTTCCCGCCGTCACCGGCCTTGCGGTTGAAGGCGATCCGCCGGCCGTCGGGCGAGAAGGCGGGACTGTCGTCGATGACGTCGCAGCTGCCCGGGCAGGCCGTGCGGCTCAGGTCGTTCTGCCGGGTGAGGTCGTCGGCGGGCACCGTCCAGATGTGCTTGTTGCCGGGGTTGCCGTTGACCAC
The DNA here is from genome assembly GCF_042734825.1 of Kitasatospora sp. NPDC059648. Lineage (NCBI taxonomy): Bacteria > Bacillati > Actinomycetota > Actinomycetes > Kitasatosporales > Streptomycetaceae > Kitasatospora > Kitasatospora sp. NPDC059648. The sequence goes on from NZ_JBHWDU010000092.1 coordinate 25,207, forward strand.
GGCAGTCCGGGAGAAGGCGATGAGCTTGCCGTCGGGGGACCAGAAGGGCTCGTCGTCCGCGGCCCCGGGCCGGTCGGCCGGCGGCTGGACGGTGCCGACGATCGCACCCGTGGCCACCTGGGCGATCACGATCCGGCCGGGGCGGGCCGGTCCCCGTCCGCCGCTGCCCGGGGTACTGCGGCTGAACACGATCAGCCTGCCGTCCGGGGAGAGGGAGGGGTCCGTGTCCCGGTCGGTCGGGCCGCGCCCGGCGAGGTTCACGGGGTGCGGGTCGGCGCCGTCGGCGTCGGCCAGCCAGATCCGCTGGATCCGGCCCGCGGGCGAGTCCTCGTAGCGGGTGACCACGATCTGCCGCCCGTCGGGCGTGTAGGTCTGGCGTTCGTACCAGGGGTCGTAGCCGGGGCGGGGGTGGAAGAGCGGGTCGGCGGCCGGGTCGGGATCGGTGTTGGTGTCGGCGGCCGGGTCCTCCGTGAGCACGCTGATGCCCAGGTCGCGCGGGTCGGCGCCGTCGGGGCGGACGTCCTGGACGTCGGCGACGTTGGCGGCGGAGGCGCTGGTCTGCTCCACCACCGGGCCTCCCCCGTTCTGCGGTCCGAGCCAGGTCGGCGTGGCGATCAACCGGTTGGCGCTGTAGAGGAGTTGGGGGTCGGTGCAGTCGCAGGTCGGCGCGCGGTAGAGGTTCACCACCGGTGGCTGCGGCGGATCGGCCGGCTGGAGCTGCGGCTTGGGGGCGAGCCGGTCGGCGCTGAGGAACAGCACTCCGCTGCCGTCGGCCAGCCAGGAGGCGGAGCCGGTCCGCCAGGTGGAGCCGGTGCCGGGGAAGAACGCCTTGTCGCCGCCGTTCGGCGAGGTGAGCATCAGGGTGCGGCCCTTGTCGCCCTGGTCCCAGGTGTAGACGATCTGGTTGCGGTGCGCGTCGTCGTTCAGCGGGTTCCAGGTCGGGTCGACGGCGTCCCCGCTGGTCACGTTGGTGACCTTGACGGGCGCACCGCCGGTGAACGGCCGCAGGTAGATCTGGACGTGCCCCGGCTCGCCGGCGCAGGCGTAGGCGACCCACCGGCCGTCGGGCGAGACGGTCGGGTGGGTCTCGTCGGCGGTGCCGTCGGTGAGTCGGCGCAGCCCGGTGCCGTCCCGCTCGACCGCCCACAGGACGTGCTGGGATGCGCCGTCCTTCCTGCGCTCCAGGGCCTCGAAGACCACGCCCTTGCGGTCCGGGGCGAGCGCGGGGTGGGCGGTGTCCATGCCGGTGGTGAGGCGGCGCAGCGAACCTGCCGCGTCGCGCAGGTACACCTGGGGCAGCGGGCCGTCCCGCAGGCTGGTGAAGACCAGCTCGTCGCCGCGGGCCGAGGGGTCCTGGTCGAAGTGGACCGGGCCGGGCCCGAACAGCGGGGTGCTGGCGTCCTGGCCGGTCACCCGGGCGAGGCCGCGGTGGTTGGTGCCGGCGTAGACGATCCGCCCGCCGGCCGGATCCTCGGCGGCGGCCGGGCCGCCCGGTCCGCCGGGGGCGGAGCCCAGGGTCAGCACCACGGCCGCCAGCGCGAGCAGCGCCGCGACGGCGGCCCGGGCCGGCCGCCGGATGGAGCGGGGAGTGCCGGTGGCGGCGGTCACGCGCGACCTCACAGGGTGGCAGGGGCGGTCTCCCCGGCAGTCTCACCGCCTCGGGCGCCCGGGGAACAGGGCCCGGGCGCCCGAGCCGGGGGTAACGGCCGGTGCCCCAAAGGGCAGACCGCCGCGCTCCCGCGCGGGACGTGCGGAACGGCCGTACTCCTCAGATCAGCCCGCGCCGCATGGCGTACCCCACCGCGTGCGCCCGGTTGCGCAGCCCCAGCCGCGTGATGATCTCGTGCAGCACGTTCTTGACGGTCCGTTCGGAGTACGAGGTCTCGGCCGCGATCTCACTGGTGTCGAAGCCGTCGGCGACCAGCCGCAGCATCTCCGCCTCCCGGGCGGTCAGGGTCGACAGGGTCAGGCCGCGTCCGTCGAGCATGGTGCGTTGGAGCATCCCGATCCGGTCGAGCAGTTCACCGAGCAGGTCCCCCGGCATCACGCCCTCGCCGTTGGCCAGGGCGGTGATCAGGTGCACCAGCCGGTCCTGGTCGGCCTCCGAGCGCCGCAGCACGGCGGCGACCCCGCACTCGACGATCGTCTGCAGCCCGCCGGCCTCGAACTGCCCCACCACCAGGCCGATGCGGCCGGACGTGGCGAGCCGCAGCCTGCGCAGGTGCTCGGCCACCGCCTCGGTCAGGGCGTCGACGACCAGCAGGGAGACCTCGGCCCGGCCCGCCTCGCTCTCGCTCAGCAACTCCACCTCGGGCCGCTGGCGCAGCTGCTGGACCACGCCCGTCTGCAGGATGACGTCCTCGGCGTACACCGCCACGGGTATCTGGCCCGGCCTGCGTGCCTGGAGAGGGACGCGCGGGGCGGCCGGGCGGGCGCTGCCGGAACGTTGCGCCACCGGGGGCCGGTGGGTGGTGACGGCCTCGCTTCGGGGTGCTTCGGTCGAAGTCATCGAACTCTCCATTCTCCAGTGGACCTGCGGCGGCGCCGGGCAGGGTCGGTCGGTCCGTACGGGCAAGGGGTGTGCCCACGGCTTGCCCGTACAGCCCTCTCCGCGGACGGTCCGCCGGCCCTACCGTCACGCCATGACCACATCCGCCGAACTCGGCCTGCCCGCGCTGACGGTGGCGCCCGGTGGCGTGGCCACCACGACGCTGACGGTGCGCAACGACCTCGACATCGTGGAGGCGTACACGCTGGAGGTGGTCGGTGACTGCGCCGCGTGGGCGACGGTCGAGCCGGCCCGGCTCTCGCTCTACCCGGGGACGTCCGAGTCGGTGACGGTGCGCCTCGCTCCACCGCGTTCGCCCGCGGCCCGGGCCGGTGAGTTCCCGCTCGGCATCCGGGTCCTGCCGACCGAGCGCCCCGAGCTGGTGACGGTCCCCGAGACGACCGTGACCGTCACACCGTTCCACGAACTGCAGGCCGCCCTGGCACCCCGGCGCCGCCGCGGCTGGCTGCGCGGCCGCTACCGCACCTCCGTACGCAACCTCGGCAACACCCCCGGGACCGTGACCCTCACGCCCGGGCAGGCCGGCGAGGAGCTGCGGTTCCGGGCGACCCCGGAACGGCTGCGCCTCGAACCCGGCGAGTCCGGCGAGCTGCGGCTGCAGGCCCGGGCCCGCAAGCTGATCTGGTTCGGCAAACCGGCCTCCTGGCCGTTCGAGGTCACGGTGGGCCCGGAGCAGGCCGGCACCGGCAGGGGCACCGACGGCGGGGCGGCGGCCGCCGGGAGTTCGAGCGCCCCGGACGCCAAGGGCGGCAGGGCCGGCGGGGCCGGCGGGGACGGCAGGGGTTCTGCCGGCAAGGCCGGGGCCGCCTCGGCCGAAGCCCTCACGCCCGTTCAACGGCCGGTGCTCGACGGCGAGTTCATTCAACTGCCGATCTTCCCGAAGTGGCTGCTCGCCCTCCTGGCCGCGCTGCTCGCGCTGCTGCTGGCCTGGTTCGCCCTGGTCCGCCCGGCGGTGCGCAGCTCCGCCAAGCAGGCCGCCGAGCAGGCCGTCGCCCAGCAGAGCGCCACCCCGGCCCCGAGCGCCGCCGCACCCGGCGGTGCATCCACGGCGCCCTCCGGCAGCAGCCCCGGCGGCCAGGGCAAGCCCGGCGCCGGGCAGCCCAGCACCGGCGGCCGCGCCCCCGGTCCGGGCCTGGCGGAGCCGGGGACCGGACGGCAGAGCTCCGCCACCATCGACGTGAAGACCGCGAACAGCACCTCGTCCACCGGCAGTTACCAGGTGCCGCACGGCAAGGTCTTCGACATCACGGACATCGTGGCCGCCAACTTCCAGGGCGACCAGGGCCTGTTGACCATCACGGCCGGCAAGCAGACGATCACCACCATCGCCTTGGAGACCTTCCGCAACCAGGACTACCACTGGGTGACTCCCATCCAGGTCCCCGAGGACCAGGCAGTGACGGCGACCGTGACCTGCGAGTCACCGGGCACTCCGGCCTCGGGCAAGCAGGCGGACACCTGCCACGAACTCCTCAACATCAGCGGGACGTTGAGCGACATCAGGCAGGGGAACTGAACCAGTGCGCGCAGCACCTCCCCTCCTCGGGCAACCGGACCGGAAAGGTGCACCGTTCGCCCCTACGATGTCAACGGGGCCCTTCCGTCGGACCCGGCCTGTCCGTCTCCGTGATCTCTCCCATCCGCAATCTCCTCCCGCGGCTCGCGGCCATGTCAACCACCCGCCGGTGACCATGGCCTCTCCGCGCAACCACCGGCAACCCGCCCCAACCGCTCCCACAGCGCCCACCTGCCCTCCCGGGGAAGCCCGGCAGGCCCTCCGGGGGCAAACGCACCGCCCCCGCAGCCGCCGATGTCTGCCCCGCTGCGCTGCTGACGCCTCATCAGTACACCAGTAGCTTTGCGCTGTTCCCGCTCCAGAAGTGCCCGCAGGGCGGTATACGCACCGAATCACCACAAGCCCGGCTTCTCCACCTCGGCGCGGATGAACCCCAGGTACTGGCTGAGGTCCTACCAGGTCTCCTTCCGCCGGAAGGTCGCCCGTGCGGCCGGGCCCTGTTCGACCCCGAGCATTCCGAGCACCCCGAGCACCCGTCCCCCCGTCGCCGCCGCCCCGGCCGGGGCCTCCACCTGGCAGGTCGCCCCGCCTCCCACGGTCACGTCCGACGCGGAGGGCCGAACCTCCGGCGTGTGATCTTGTGAGACATCCCTCTCCCGTCGTCGTGGCGCCTGCGGCCCCGGAGGTCGATCATGTGGTCATGACTTCCTCACCCCGCCCGCCGCACGCCGGTGGCCGACCGGAATCGACCGACGGGACCACCGCGCCCGGCGGAGAGCCCGCCCACGGGTACCTGCTGGACAACGCTCGCGCCGAGGCGGGCGAGCGATTCGTCTGGCTGGCCGAGCTCTTCGACGGCGTGACGCGCGGGCACTTCGACCGCCTGGGCGTCGGACCCGGCTCGCGCTGCTGGGAAGTCGGGGCCGGTGGCCCCGGCATCCCTGAGGCACTCGCGGCAGCCGTCGGCCCGACCGGGCACGTCCTGGCCACGGACATCGACCCGTCGTGGCTGAAGACAGCCGACGGCTACGAGGTGCGCCGCCACGACGTCGCCGCCGATCCGCCCCCGGAGCCGGGGACGTTCGATCTGGTACACGCGCGGCTCGTGCTGGTCCATGTGCCCGACCGGGCGCGCGCGTTGGCCACCATGGCGGCGGCGCTACGGCCCGGCGGCTGGCTGCTGGTCGAGGACGCCGACACCGCTCTGCAGCCACTGGCGTGCCTGGACGAGAGCGGCCCTGCGCAGCGGCGGGCCAACCGGCTGCGCGATGCGGTCCGGGAACTGCTGAGGCGCCGCGGCGCGGACCTGCGCTACGGCCGGGCGCTGCCACGGGCGTTGCGTGAGGCCGGCCTGGTGGACGTCGCCGCGGCGGGCTCCTTCCCGGTCGGCGGGCCGGCCTGCGACCAGCTGGAGTCGGCGACCATCCGCCACGTGCGCGGCGAACTCCTCGCGGCCGGCCTGGCCGACGAGGCCGAGATCGACGCACACCTGGCCGCCATCCACGCGGGCGAACTCGACCTGACGCTCGCTCCGCTGATCTCGGCCTGGGGCCGCCGTCCGGTCGAGTAGCCTCCGGCATTCGGTCAGGTACGGATCGGCGGTATCCACAACGCGAAGAACCCCCATCCGGAATCCGGATGGGGGTTCTTCTGAATGATTGTTCGGCGGCGTCCTACTCTCCCACAGGGTCCCCCCTGCAGTACCATCGGCGCTGTGAGGCTTAGCT
>NZ_JBHWDU010000093.1:0-14652 GCF_042734825.1 Kitasatospora sp. NPDC059648
ATATCACCCAGCCCCGGAGCGGCCACCCCCGGAACCGCCCCGGCACCCACCCTCCCGAGAGCCCACCCCACCCCCAGAACCCCCCACCTGCCCCCCACATCGCCGACAATGGACAAGCCACCACCGCACCAACCGGAAGGCCGGCATGTCAGGACCCGCCCCCCACCTCACCGCCCCCGCCTGGCTGACGACCACCGTCACCGCCGCCCACGGCGAAGAGGGCCGCCAGTGGCTGGCCACCCTCCCCACCAGGGCCGCGGCCCACCTGGCCCGCTGGAACCTGACCCTCGAACGCATCCTGGACCCGGGCGGCAGCCTCAGCCTCATCGCCTACGTCCACCGCGACGACCTCTCCCCCGCCGTCCTCAAGACCGGTCTGGTCACCCCCGAGACCGCCCACGAGCACACCGCCCTCACCCACTGGGCCGGACGGGGGGCCGTGCTCCTCCTGGCCGCCGACCCCCCCGAGGGCACCCTCCTGCTGGAGCGCCTGCACGGCGAGATCCCGCTGCGTTCGCTCGCCGAGCCCAAGGCCATGCTGGAGGCCACCAGCCTGCTGCACCGCCTCTGGGTCGACCCGCCCGCCGGGAGCGCCCTGCCCACCCTCGCCGACCGGGTCGCGGACACCGCCGCCCGCCTCGCCGAGCACCGTGCAGCCCCCGCCGCGGCCGCCGCCGAACCCCTGCTCGACGAGGCCCTGGCCACCGCCGAGGACCTGACCGGCTCCACCACCGAGACCTTCCTGCTGCACGGCGACTTCCGCCACGGCAACGTCCTCGCCGCCGACCGCGCCCCCTGGCTGGCGATCGACCCCCGTCCGCTGACCGGCGAGCGCGCCTACGACCTGGCCCGGCTCGTCCTGGACCGCGCGGACACCGTGGTCGGCTCCCCCGGCGCCCCCGCCGCCGTCCGCCGCCGGCTCCACCAGCTCGCCGAGGCCCTCGACGTCGACCGCGACCGGCTCCGCGGCTGGACCCTCTTCCGCGCCGTCGACCTCGCCCTGCGCGACCTGACCACGGGCCGCCGCGAGGACGCCGAGCTCCACCTCGAATTCGCCGGAAACCTCTGACTCCGAACGCCCCGGCCGCCGAACGGAACGCCTAAGCGGCTCCTCCGCCGCCCCCCGGCCCCCGCAGCGGAAGCCGCGCCCCCATCACCGCGTACAACCGGTCCGTCGCCGGAAACCGCACCGCCCGCGCCAGGTCCTGGTACCCCAGCGACCGGTAGAGCCGCCGGGCCGGAGTCTCCGCGTCGATCGCCGACAGGATGCTCCGGTCCAGCCCCGACCCCTCGCACAGCAGCCGGATCAGTCGCGAGCCCACACCCTGCCCCTGGAACTCCGGCAGCACGTGCAACTCGGTGACCGCGAACACGCCGTCCAGCCAGTCCGCGTGGCCCCGGGCGGTCAGGTACGGCTCGATGACCGTGCTCCACCAGTGCTCCCGCTGGTTCGGCATCCCGTACCCGAAGCCGACCAGCCGCCCCCCGCTCATCGCCCCGAACGCGATCACCCCGGGCTGCAGGGCGTGCCGTCCGACGATGTGCAGCCGTACCGCGACCTCCTCGGGGGTGAGGCCGAACGCCACCGCCTGGACCTCCAGCGCCTGCGGCGCCCAGGCCGCAAGGTCGATGGCCCCGATCGTCACCCCGGTCAGCTGATCCATGCTCCGGACGTTACTACCAGCCGCCCCGTGGCGCGGCCGAAGATCGGAACCCAACGACCGGCGAAACCCCGGCGAACCACGCCACAACAGCGCCCCCGCCGCCGCGCCTCAGCGAGCCGGACCTCAGAAGAGCACGCTCATGAACGCCCCGACCTCCCGGAACCCCACCCGCCGATAAGCCGCCCGCGCCCGCAGGTTGAAGTCGTTGACGTACAGCGAGACCACCGGCGCCACCTCCCGCAGGGCGACCTCCAGCACCGCGGCCATCCCGGTCTCGGAGAGCCCCCGCCCCCGGTACTCGGGTGCCACCCAGACCCCCTGGATCTGGCAGGCGCCCTGGGTCACCGCCCCGATCTCGGCCTTGAACACCACCTGGCCGTCCTCGGTGAACCGAGCGAACGACCGTCCGGTGGTGACGAGTTCGGCCACCCGGGCCTGGTAGAGCAGTCCGCCGTCACCGGCCAGCGGGGACACCCCCACCTCCTCGGTGAACATCGCCACGCACGCGGGCATCAGCGCCTCCACCTCATCGCGCCGCACCCGTCGCACCAGCGGGTCGGGCGCGATCTCGGCGGACGGCGAGGAGGTCGCCAACAGCGGCTGGTGGCCGCGGACTTCACGCGCGGGCCCCCAACTGCGTTCCAGCAGTGCCCAGAAGGCGGAGGTCGAGCCGGCCGGTCCGACGATGGAGGAGCAGCGCCGGCCCTGCCGCCGGGCCCGCTCGGCGAAGGCCGCGACGGCCTGCGGCCCGGCGTTGACCAGGACGAGGTTCGCCCCGGCGTAGCACAGGGCGTCGAGCACGCCGTGCCCGTCGTACCAGCCCCACATCTCCCCGCCGAGCCGCCACGGGTCCAGCCCGACGGTCTCAAGCCGGGTGGCGACGAACGCGTTGGCGACCGGGTCGCGGTGGAGGATCTCCAGGGCGTCCGCGAGGTCGGGCGGCTCCAGCACGCGGGTGGTTGCCAGCGCCCGGGCGGCCTGGAAGGAGCTGGGGAGCATCACACCTCGATCGATCACCGAGACAGCACCTCACTGAGACGACTCTGGCCGCACCCTACTCCGTGGCCCCACCCGGCTACGGCCGCGGGGCCGTCCGCGAACGGACGGCCCCGCTTCCGGAAGACTTCGCTGCAACTGCGCTCGGACCGCCCCGCGGTCACTCCGCGGCGACGACGGTCGGCGAACCGGCCTCGACGCCCTCCTCCTGCATCTGCTCGGCGAGCTTGAGCGCCTCCTCGATCAGGGTCTCGACGATCTTCGACTCGGGAACGGTCTTGATCACCTGGCCCTTGACGAAGATCTGCCCCTTGCCGTTGCCGGAGGCGACCCCGAGGTCGGCCTCGCGTGCCTCGCCCGGGCCGTTCACGACGCAGCCCATGACGGCGACCCGCAGCGGCACCTCCATGCCCTCCAGCCCGGCGGTGACCTCCTCCGCGAGCTTGTAGACGTCGACCTGGGCGCGGCCGCAGGACGGGCAGGAGACGATCTCCAGCCCGCGCTGGCGCAGCCCGAGCGACTCCAGGATCTGGGTGCCGACCTTGATCTCCTCGGCCGGCGGGGCCGAGAGCGAGACGCGGATGGTGTCGCCGATGCCCTCGGCGAGCAGCGCGCCGAAGGCGACCGCGGACTTGATGGTGCCCTGGAAGGCCGGCCCGGCCTCGGTGACGCCCAGGTGCAGCGGGTAGTCGCAGGCGGCGGCGAGCTGGCGGTAGGCCTGGATCATCACGACCGGGTCGTTGTGCTTGACCGAGATCTTGATGTCGCGGAAGTCGTGCTCCTCGAACAGCGAGCACTCCCACAGCGCGGACTCGACCAGCGCCTCCGGGGTGGCCTTGCCGTACTTCTCCAGCAGGCGCTTGTCGAGCGAGCCGGCGTTGACGCCGATCCGGATCGGCACCCCGGCGTCCTTGGCGGCCTTGGCGATCTCGCCGACCTTGTCGTCGAAGGCCTTGATGTTGCCCGGGTTGACGCGCACCGCCGCACAGCCGGCGTCGATCGCGGCGAAGACGTACTTCGGCTGGAAGTGGATGTCGGCGATGACCGGGATCTGCGACTTCCTGGCGATGATCGGCAGCGCGTCGGCGTCGTCCTGGGAGGGGACGGCGACCCGGACGATCTGGCAGCCGGACGCGGTGAGCTGGGCGATCTGCTGAAGCGTGGCGTTGATGTCCGAGGTGACCGTGGTGGTCATCGACTGCACCGAGACGGGGGCGTCGCCGCCGACCGGCACGTTGCCGACCATGATCTGCCGGGAGTAGCGGCGCTTGGCGAGCGGCTTGAGCGGCAGGGACGGAATACCGAGCGAGATCGCGGTCATGTGCGCAGGGTTCCCCGGGGTTGAGGTGTGGTCGACCGCCCGGCCGCTGGGACGGCCGAGGCCGGGCACGCGGACGATCGCGTACCCGGCCTCAACGGTACGGCACGGTCCGAGCGCCCAGCACACCCGCCGTACCCGAACGCCCTAACCGATCTTCACCGGGTTCACCAGGTCGGCCACCATCACCAGCAGGGTGAACCCGATGAAGATGCTGGCCACGACGTATGCCACCGGCATCAGCTTGGCGACGTCGAAGGGGCCCGGGTCGGGCCGCCGGAACAACTGTGCGAATCGACGCCGGACCGACTCCCACACCGCGCCCGCGATGTGGCCGCCGTCCAGCGGCAGCAGCGGCAGCATGTTGAAGAGGAAGAGCGACAGGTTGATCCCGGCCAGCAGGTTCACGAAGATCGCGACCCGCTGGGCGGCCGACTCGTGGAGCGAGAAGACCTCGCCGCTGACCCGGGCGGCGCCGACCATCCCGATCGGGGAGTCCGGGTCGCGCGGGGCGTTGCCCACGACGGCGTTCCACAGGCCGGGGATCTTGCCGGGCAGGGCGGCCAGCGACTTCACCCCGTTCTCGGCCATGTCGTACATCCGGTCGATCGACTGCCCGAAGCCGAGCTGGACGGTTTCGCTGCTGGGGGTGAACCCGAGGAACCCGGCCTGGACGGTCTGGCCCTTCACCGGCACGCCGTTGCCGTCGTACTTCTGCACGTCGTTGACGGCGATGGTGGGCTTGAAGGTGAGCCGCTGACCGCCGCGGTCCACCACGATCTCCACCTGCTTGCCGGCGCTCCTGCGGATGTCCGCCTGGAGCTGGTCGTAGTCGCGGATCCGGTCGCCGTCGAAGGACAGCACCTTGTCGCCCTGGCGCAGGCCCACCTCGTTGGCCGGGGTCTTGGGCGCGTCGGCCGGACAGGTGTCGGTGGGCTGGCCGGCCTTGACGACGCACTGGGCGACCGAGCCGATGGTCGGCACCGCCATGGTGACGCCGAAGCCCATCATGACCGTGAGGAACAGCCCGAACGCCAGGACCAGGTTCATGAACGGCCCGGCGAACATGACGATGACCCGCTTCCACGGCTTGCGGGTGTAGAACAGCCGGTCCTCGTCGCCCTCCTGGAGCTCCTCGTAGGAGGCCTCACGGGCGTCCTCGATCATGGTCCGCCAGGGCGAGCTGCTGCGCTTGGTGATCCGGCCGTCCTCGCCAGGCGGGAACATCCCGATCATCCGGATGTACCCGCCGAAGGGGATCGCCTTGATGCCGTACTCGGTCTCGCCCTTGCGGCGCGACCAGATGGTCGGGCCGAAGCCGACCATGTACTGCGGCACCCGGATGCCGAACAGCTTGGCCGTGGAGAGGTGGCCGAGCTCGTGCCAGGCGATCGAGACGAGCAGCCCGACCACGAAGACCAGGATGCCGACCACCGTCAAAACCGTTGCCACCGCTGGCCCTCCGTCATGCCGCTCCGCTCGTCGTCTCGTCGTACTGCGATCCGTGCCGCGCCGGGTGCCACCGGTACCGGGGTACCGGCGGCCCGACGCCGCCTTCCGGAGTCGGGGCCCGTCAGCCCGCCGCCAGCTCGCGGGCCCGGGCGCGCGCCCAGTCCTCCGCGTGCAGGACGTCCTCGACGGTCAGGGAAGTTCCCGACGCGGGCGTCCCGTGCTCGGCCACGACCTTCGCAACAGTGTCCACGATTCCGGTGAAGGCGAGGCGGCCCTTCAGGAAGGCCTCCACGCATTCCTCGTTCGCGGCATTGAACACCGCCGGAGCCGTTCCGCCCAGGGTGCCCACCTCACGGGCCAGCTCGACGGACGGGAAGGCATCGTTGTCCAGCGGGAAGAACTCCCAGGTCGCGGCCTTGGTCCAGTCACAGGCGGGGGCTGCGTCCGGCACCCGGTCCGGCCAGCCCATGCCCAGCGCGATCGGCATCCGCATGTCCGGCGGGCTGGCCTGCGCCAGCGTCGAACCGTCGGTGAACTCCACCATCGAGTGCACCACCGACTGCGGATGGACCACGACCTCGATCCGGTCGAACGGCACGTCGTACAGCAGGTGCGCCTCGATCACCTCCAGGCCCTTGTTGACCAGGGTCGCCGAATTGATCGTGATGACCGGACCCATCGCCCAGGTCGGGTGCGCCAGGGCGTCCGCCGCCGTCACCCCGGCCAGCTCCTCACGGGTACGGCCCCGGAACGGCCCGCCGCTCGCCGTCACCACCAGCTTGCGGACCTCGGCCCGGGTGCCGCCGGCCAGCGCCTGGAAGATCGCCGTGTGCTCCGAGTCCACCGGCACGATCTGCCCCGGCTTCGCCAGCGCCTTCACCAGCGGGCCGCCGACGATCAGCGACTCCTTGTTGGCCAGCACCAGGACCCGGCCCGCCCTCAGCGCGGCCAGCGTCGGCCGCAGCCCGATCGAACCGGTGATGCCGTTCAGCACCGAGTGGCACTCCGTCGCGGCCAGCTCGGTCGCCGCGTCCGGACCCGCCAGCACGGCCGGCAGCGCACGACCCGCCGCCTTCGCCGCCAGCGCCTCGCACAGCGCCGGCTCGGCCGCCGGATCGGCCACCGCCACGGTGTGCACGCCCAGCCGCAGCGCCTGCTCGGCCAGCAGCTCCACCCGGCCGCCCGCCGCCGACAGGGCGACCACCCGGAACCGGTCCGGGTTGCGGAGCACGACGTCGATGGCCTGGGTGCCGATCGAGCCGGTGGAACCGAGGATCACCAGCTCCCGGGGGCCGGAGGGGTCCGCCACGGTGGGCGTGAAACGCAGCTGCGGGTGGGCGAGCGAAGTCATGCGCCCATTGTGTCCTGTTCGCGGCACTCCCCAGGACGATCCGCACCCTCCGGGCTACCGTCGGACCCATGCGTACCGTCATCGCCGGGGGCCACGGACAGATCGCGCTGAAACTAGAACGGCTGCTCGCCGACCGCGGCGACCGCCCCGCCGGGATCATCCGCCGCCCCGAACAGGCCCAGGACCTCGTCGACGCCGGCGCCGAGCCGCTGGTGCTCGACCTGGAGTCGGCCACCGCCCCGCAGCTCGCCGCCCTGCTCGCCGACACCGACGCGGTGGTCTTCGCCGCCGGCGCCGGCCCGGGCAGCGGCGCCGCCCGCAAGAACACCGTCGACCGCGACGCGGCCGTCCTGCTCGCCGACGCCGCCGAACTCGCCGGCGTCCGGCGCTACCTCATGGTCTCCTCGATGGGCGCCGACGCGGCCGCCCGGTACCCCGCCGACGAGGTCTTCGAGACCTACCTGCGGGCCAAGGGCGCCGCCGACGACGCCGTCCGCTCCCGCACCACGCTGGACTGGACGGTGCTGCGCCCCGGCACGCTCACCGACGGCCCCGGTACCGGACTGGTCCGCCTCGCCCCCTCCGTCGACCGCGGCACGGTCGACCGGGCCGACGTGGCCGCCGTCCTGGCCGCCCTGCTGCGCGAGCCCGGCACCGCCGGTCAGACCCTGGAACTGGTCGCCGGGAACGCCGGCGTCGCCGAGGCGGTCGCCGCCGCGGCCGGGCACGCCGACTGAGCACGGCGCGGGGCCCGGTCCGCATCGGACCGGGCCCCCGTCAGTAGGACCTCCGGAGGTCGGCCCCCCGGAGATCGGCACCTCAGAGGTCGAGGCCGGTGAGGACCATGACCTTCTCGACGGTGTAGTCGTCCATCGCGTACTTGACGCCCTCACGGCCGACGCCGGAGTCCTTGACGCCGCCGTACGGCATCTGGTCGGCCCGGTAGGACGGCGCGTCGCCGATGATCACACCGCCGACCTCCAGCTCCCGGTGCGCCCGGAAGGCGGTCTGCAGGTCGTGGGTGAACACGCCCGCCTGCAGGCCGAACGGTGAGTCGTTGACGGCCGCGAAGGCCTCCGCCACGCCCTCCACCCGGTGCAGCGACAGCACCGGGCCGAACACCTCGGCCTTGGCCAGGATCGCGTCCGCGGGCAGCTCGGCCAGCACGGTCGGGGCGTAGGTCGCACCCTCGCGGGTCCCGCCGACGAGCACCTTGGCGCCCTTGGCGACCGCGTCGTCCACCCAGGACTCCACCCGCTTCGCGGCGTTCTCGTCGACCAGCGGGCCGACGTCCGTCGCGTCGTCGTTCGGGTCACCGGTGACCTGCGCGCCGACCTTGGCCACGACCTTCTCCACCAGCGCGTCGTACACCGACGCATCGGCGATCACCCGCTGCACCGAGATGCAGGACTGGCCGCCCTGGTAGTTGGCGAACATCGCGATCCGGGTGGCCGCCCAGTCCAGGTCGGCCTCCGAGGACCAGTCCGCGAGCACCACGGCCGCGGCGTTGCCGCCCAGCTCCAGGGTGGTGTGCTTGCGCGGCACCGAGTCCATGATCTGGTAGCCGACCTTGTCCGAACCGGTGAAGGAGATCACCGGCAGGCGCTCGTCCTGCACCAGGGCCGGCATCCGGTCGTTCGGCACGGTCAGGATCGACCAGGAACCGGCCGGCAGATCCGTCTCGGCCAGGATCTCGCCCAGCACCATCGCCGACAGCGGGGTCGCCGGGGCCGGCTTGAGGATGATCGGGGCGCCGACCGCGATCGCCGGGGCGACCTTGTGGGCGACCAGGTTCAGCGGGAAGTTGAACGGGGCGATCCCCAGCACCACGCCGCGCGGGAAGCGGCGCACCAGCGCGAAACGGCCCACGCCGCCCGGGTCGGTGTCCAGCCGCATCGTCTCGCCGTTGGTCCGGCGCGCCTCCTCGGCGGCCCAGCGGAACACCGACACCGCGCGGCCCACCTCGCCGCGGGCCCACTTGATCGGCTTGCCGTTCTCGGCCGTGATCAGCTGGGCGAGCTCCTCGGTGCGCTCGGCCAGCCGCTTGGCCACGTGGTCCAGGGCGGCGGCCCGCTGGTGCGCCGGGGTGGCGGCGAACACCGGCAGCGCGGCCACGGCGGCGTCCAGCGCCTCCTCGACCTGCGCCTCGGTCGGAATGCTGACCTTGCCGACCAGACGGCCGTCCCAGCTGTTGTGCACCTCGAAGTCGGCGTCACCGCTCGCCCGGCGGCCGGCGAGCCAGAAATCGTACGTGGTGGTCACCGTGGTACCGGCCCTCTCCTCGTCGTCGTACGGCCCACGGGCGTGGGACCCGAACCGAGGGTAGGTGCGAGGGCAGGCCGACCGGATTGGCCGACCAGGAGTGTTCGACTCCGGGGCCACTCCACCGCGTCCAGGCGCGTGTTCTATTCCTCGCCGGAGCGCAGCGCCAGCCACAGCTCCATCCGAACGTCGGTGTCGTCCAGCGAACGGCCCAGCAGCTCCTCGACCCGGCGCATCCGGTAGCGCAGCGTGTGCCGGTGCACTCCCAGGTCGGCCGCCGCCGCGTCCCACTGCCCGTGCCGCGACAGCCACGCCCGCAGCGAGGCCACCAGGTCACCGCGCGCCGTCCGGTCGTGCTCGCGCAGCGGCCGCAGCAGCCCCTCCGCGAAGGCCGTCACCGCGTCCTCGCCGAGCAGCGGCAGCAGCGAGCCGGCGCCGACCTCCTCGTGGTCCACCGACCTGCGGCCACCGCGCAGTGCCACCGCCAGCGCCCGCTCCGCCTGGGCGTGCGCCGTACCGGCCTCCTCCAGCGCGGCCGGCGCCGAGACGCCCAGCGACAGGCCCTCGTGCTCCTCCACCGTGCCCAGGCAGGCCCGGTGCACCGCGCCGTTGTCCAGCGCGAGCACCATCAGCCGCGGGCCGTGCGCGCCGTCCTCCCGCGCCACCAGCAGCTTCTCGCCCACCCGGGAGCCCGCCTGCTCGGCCCGGTCCCCCAGCTCCGCCAGCGCCTCCGCGGCGTCCGCGTTCGGCCCGCCCCCGGCCACCAGGACCCGTATCGTCCCCTCCGGCATCCCGCCGAACAGCCCCACCGCCACCTGCCGGGCCGTCGCCACCTCACCTGCCAGCACCATCCGCAGCAGCGCCGCGCCCATCCGCTCCTCGGCCTGCCGCAGCTCCCGCGAACGCTCCAGGGTCAGGGTCAGCAGCGCCACCGCCGCGTTCAGCACGTACCGCTCGGTCGGCGTGATCCGGTCCTCGGTCCCCACCGCCAGGAAACCCCGGGCCCGCCGGTCCGCGCCCAGCGACTGGACCACCACGTAGTCCTCGTCCGCCGTGTCTATCCCCGGCGACCGCCCCTGCAGCGCCGCACTCGACGGCGCCGGCCGCCGACGCAGCCGGTCCACCTCCGCCGCCAGCCGCCCCGCCCGGCGCGCCGCCCAGTCCGGCGCCACCACCGACAGCGCGCCCGACCCGTCGTACAGCGCCGCCCAGCCCCCCAGCCGGGCCGCCAGCCGACGCACCACCGCCGTCGTGCCGTCCTTCCCGAGCGCCGCCCGGGTCAGCTCCTCCTGCGCCTCGAAGCTGGTCGTCACCGCCTCGTACTGCTCCGCGGCCAGCGCCGCCGACACCACCTTGCTGATCGCGATGAACGGCGTCGGCTCCGGCACCCGCAGCAACGGCAGCCCCCGCTGCTGCGCCGCCTCCACCAGCGGCTGCGGCACCTCGGTGTGCGACAGCCCCACCCCCAGCCCGAGCCCCACCACCCCGGCATCGGCCAGCCGGTGCACGTACGCCTGCAACTGCGCCGCCGTGCGGCCCAGCTTGATACCGGTGGTGAGCAGCAGCTCGCCACCCTCCAGGAAGGGCGTCGGGTCGTCCAGCTCGCTGGTGTGCACCCAGCGGACCGGCCGCTCCAGGTGGTCCGCACCGGCGAGCACCGTCAGGTGGAGCGAACTGTTGCGGACGACGGAGGCGAGTGTGGGGGGCATGGCACCTTCGGGGGGTCGACCTGACCGCGCCGTTGCGGCCGGGCGAGGAGAGGGCAGTGGGACTAGTGAGGGTCTCTCCCCTTCATTATGGACGCCCCGGACAACCGGCACTGCCGAATCCACCTCGAAGGCGACTTCCCTCCCCTGCCCTCCCCCGCCCCGGTTCACCCCCGCAGGTCGACCAGCAACGGCGGCACCTGCTCTCCCGACACCGCCGTCAACGACACCACCGCATGCCCCGCCGGCAGCGCGTGCGCCAGATCCGACGGCGACCACCGCAGCCTCTCCACATCCCGCGTCGTCACCGACTCCGTCTGCGCCGTCGTCCCCGACAACGCCTTCCGCCCGATCCGCCCGGCCCGCCGCATCACCCCACCGGAGGTGTCGGGGGTGTGGGTCACCGCGGTCTCCTGCACCAGGTGCGTCCCCCAGGCCTCCGAGAACAGCCGCCCGTCCCAGGGCGCGATCCCGGGGAAGGCCATCCGGCACCCGACCGCGCCGAACAGCGGCGCCCGCAGCGCCTCCGGCAGGTCCACCAGGGTGCGCAGCAGCAGCACCGCGCCCGCGTTCGCGCCGCGCATCCGCTGCAGACCGCGGACGATGGTGGCGTCCAACGCCGCCGAGGCGTCGTCCACCACCAGACCCGCGAACAGCGAACGGTCCTCACGGGCCCCGGCCGCCTGCACGAACTGCCCCACCACCAGCCGGGACAGCATCCGGGCGGCCTCCGGGTGGCTGCGCTCGGGCAACTTCACCCGCACCCGCAGCGGGTGGTCCAGCACCCGCATCGCGAACGGGGGGCGGCCCGTGCCGTCGGTGGCGAAGGCTCCCTCGAAGGCGGGGCGCTCCAGCAGGCCCAGCCGGTCGGCCAGCAGCGTCCCCGGATCGTCCGCCCGGTCGCGCTGCCGCTCCCGGTACTCCAGGTCCCGCTCGTACGCGGCCAGCCGGCCGGCCACGCCGAGCGCCTTCACCAGCGCCGCCAGCGCGTCCGGGTCACCGCCCAGCAGCGCCCGCAGCTCGCGCACCCCCGGGTAACGGCCGAAGGCGGCGTGGAACGGGCCCACCACCTGCTGCAGCGCCGTCCGGGCGTTCTCCGCGCGGGCGGTCAGCTCGTCCGGCAGCAGTGCGTCGGCCAGCCGGGCCGCCGCGTCGTCCGGGTCCTGCGCCGCGCCGTAGAGGTCCAGCCCGTAGAGCGAGGCCGGGTCACCGGGAGCGATCACCACGTCGTACCAGGCGTCCGGGCCGAGGTCGGCGTCCGCCGCCCCGACCACCACCGCGCACGCGGTGCCCGCCAGCGCCTGCAGGCACAGCGCCTCGGCCACCGGCCGGGCCAGCCGCGCGGTCTTCCCCGTACCGGCGGGGCCCACCGCCAGCAACGAGGTGCCCAGCACCCCCGGGTCCAGCGCGAAGTCGGCGGACCGATGGCTCAGCGGATTCTTCGGCACGTCCTGCGCGACCCCGAGGCAGACCTGGCCCAGCAGCAGATCGTGCCGCCGGACGCGCCCGGGCAGCTCGCGCGCCTCGGAGGGATGGGCGAAGGCCGCCGCGCCGCGGGTGGCCACCTGCTCGGCGAAGGCGGGCAGGAACACCGGGTCCGCCTGCGCGGACTCCCAGGCGCGCCGGATCCGCACGTAGTCGACGTCGCCGACCGCCTCCGCGTCCAGCCGCGCCGCCGCCTCGACCGCCCCGCCCCGGCGCAGCCCGTCCCAGGGGTCCAGCCTGCGGGCCGCCTCCACCGCCGCCGGGCCGGGCTCCTCGGCGGGCTTCTCGTGCGTCACCGTCCGCGACAGCAGCGGGGCCGCGTAGCGGCGCCAGACCTCCGGCCAGCGGCCCATGCGGCCGAAGACCTTGATGACCACGCCCAGCACCAGGACGTTCAGGGTCAGCACCACAGAGGTGGCGACGAAGGCCGACTGGGAGGGGAGGACACCGATGAGGGTGGTCCCGTCCTTGGCGAACTCGACCCCGTAGACGAAGGCCAGCCACGCCACCACCGCGTTGAGCGCCGCCCGCAGCAGCAACGGCCAGGTGGGGACCCGGGCGGCCTCCGCCCGCTCCGGGTCGATGGGGCGGTAGCCGAGCCGGTAGACGCCCGGTTCGGCTTCGGGGCGCGGGGCGGTGGCCCAGGCGGCGAGGTCGAAGGCGGGGGTGCCGGGTCGCTGGTGGGGGACCGGGGTCGGGGGTCTGGTGGTGGTGTGTTCGACGTGGTGGTGTGACCCGTCCTGTGCCATGTACGGCCCCGCTCCCTCGCCCGCCCGGCCCGACCGCCGTCGGTGCCGCCATACCCATGCCGCCGTACCGGCGACACGCCCGTGCTCAGGGTAGTGGAGCGTGGCCTGCGGGTAGTCGTGTCGGCCGCGCTGGCCGTGCCGGACAAGTCGGACGGCGCAGTGCTACCGAGTGGCGCATGCCCGGTCGGGGAGGGCGGCCGTAGCCTGCGAAGCACCGAGCCGAGAAGTCTGGAGATACCCCATGAGCGCCGTAACGCCGCTCCCGCAGGAGCGCCGTCTGGTCACCGCGATCCCCGGTCCGAAGTCGCAGGAGCTGCAGGCCCGCAAGCTGGGTGCGGTGGCGGCCGGCGTCGGGACCACCCTGCCGGTGTACGTCACCCGTGCCAACGGCGGCGTGCTGGAGGACGTGGACGGCAACTCGCTGATCGACTTCGGCTCCGGCATCGCCGTGACCAACGTCGGCAACAGCGCCGAGGCCGTGGTGGCCAAGGCGAGCGAGCAGCTGGCCGCCTTCACCCACACCTGCTTCATGGTGACCCCGTACGAGGGTTACGTCGCCGTCGCCGAGCAGCTGAACGAGCTGACCCCGGGCGACCACGAGAAGCGCACGGCGCTGTTCAACTCGGGCGCCGAGGCGGTCGAGAACGCGGTGAAGATCGCCCGCGCGTACACCAAGCGCACCGCCGTCGTGGTGTTCGACCACGGCTACCACGGCCGCACCAACCTGACCATGGGCCTGACGGCGAAGAACATGCCGTACAAGCAGGGCTTCGGTCCCTTCGCCCCGGAGATCTACCGGGTGCCGGTGGCCTACCCGTACCGCTGGCTGACGGGTGCGGAGAACTGCGCCGCCGAGGCCGCCGCCCAGGCGATCGAGATCATCAACAAGCAGATCGGCGCCGAGAACGTCGCCGCGATCATCATCGAGCCGATCCAGGGCGAGGGCGGCTTCATCGAGCCGGCCAAGGGCTTCATGCCGGCCATCGTGGAGTTCGCGAAGGCGAACGGCATCGTGTTCGTCGCCGACGAGATCCAGACCGGCTTCTGCCGCACCGGCCAGTGGTTCGCCTGTGAGGACGAGGGAATCGTCCCGGACCTGATCACGACCGCCAAGGGCATCGCCGGCGGTCTGCCGCTGGCCGCGGTGACCGGTCGCGCCGAGATCATGGACGCCGCGCACGCGGGTGGCCTGGGCGGCACCTACGGCGGCAACCCGGTGGCCTGCGCGGCCGCGCTGGGCGCCATCGAGACGATGAAGGAGCAGGACCTCGCCGGCAAGGCGCAGCGGATCGGCGAGGTCATGCTGGGCCGCCTGCGGGCGATGCAGGAGAAGTTCGACGTGATCGGTGACGTCCGCGGTCGCGGCGCGATGATCGCCGTCGAGCTGGTGAAGCCGGGCTCCAAGGAGCCGAACCCGGAGCTCACCGCCGCCGTGGCCAAGGCCTGCCACGCCGAGGGCCTGGTCGTCCTCACCGCCGGCACCTACGGCAACGTGCTGCGCTTCCTGCCGCCGCTGGTGATCCCGGAGCACCTGCTCACCGAGGGTCTGGACATCATCGAGGGCGCCTTCGCGCTCCAGGGTGTCACCGCCGCCTGATCCAGGCGCCACCTGCCCGCCGGAGGGATGTCCGGACAGCGCTGAACGGCCCGTGGGGACCCTGGTCCCCAC
>NZ_JBHWDU010000093.1:14662-30210 GCF_042734825.1 Kitasatospora sp. NPDC059648
CACTCCCTCCGCCCCTCCCCCCTCCTGCGTGACACCCCGCCCGTACCCCGGCCCAACCCCCCGCCCGGGGGTATGCCCGCCCAGCCCCACCCGCCCCGTGGGGACCCTGGTCCCCACGGGCCGTTCGGTTCGCCGGGGGCGCCCGCGGGCGGCTCGGGCATGATCGACGGGACCCTCCGGGGGTTGTCCGGAGCGGGGTGAAGATGATGTGCGGAATCGCTGGAGGCGCTCGGCGTGGAAGGGTGGTTGACGTAGTGTCATCACAGATGGACAGCGAGCCTCTGCCATCGGCGGATTCGTCCGCGGAGCCTCCCCGAGGGGCGGGTCCGCGCGGGCACCGCGAGGACAACCAGGCCGCCCCGCGAGGGTCGGCACACACCGAAGGCCGATCGACCGACCGTCCGACCCACACCCCCCGGGGCGCGCGGAACGGCGATCATCAGAGCCGCCCCGGAGCTCTCCCCCCTGCTCCGGGGCGGCTGTCCGCCGTTCCGGGCCGGGTGGCGCGGACGGCCCGGTCGGTGAAGGTGCCGGGGGTGGCGGCGGTGCTGCTGCTGGCGGTGTCCTGGCAGGTGGCGGTGGACGGGCCGCTGCTCGGGCTGGACCGCTCGGTCCGCGCGGCCGTCCGGTCGTCCCACCGGGACCACCCGAGCGCCCTGCTCGACCACCTGGGCCACCTGCTGTCGGATCTGGGCGACGGTGCGCTCGCCGTTCCGGTGCTGCTGGCGGCCGGGGTGCTCGCCGCCCGGTGGTGGCGCCGGGCGGGGGCGGCACGCTGGTGGCTTCCGCTGCCGGTGGCGGCGTCGACCGCGGCGCTGATCCCGCTGCTGGTGGTTCCGGCGAAGGCGGCGTTCGCCCGGCCCGGCCCGCTCGGGGATCCGCTGCTGCCGGGGCAGTGGGGCTGGTTCCCGTCCGGGCACACCGCGACGGCGGCGTTCTCGTACGGCGTGGCGGCACTGCTGCTGGCCCGGGCGGCGGGGGCGCGGACCGGCCGGTGGCTGACCGTGGGGGCGGTGGCGTCGGCGCTCGGGGTGGGTGCGGGGCTGGTGTGGAGCAGCTTCCACTGGCTGCTGGACGTGGTGGCGAGCTGGTGCCTGGCGGCCGTGGTGCTGTGGGTGCTCGACCGGTGGCTGCCCCGGCCCGGCACCTGAGGGGGTCAGGCCTCGGGGGCGTCCTCGTCGTTGCGGTGGACGAGGCCGGCCTCGCCGTTGTCGCGGTGCCATTCGACGACGAGTTCGTCGCGGGCACCGAACCGCACGAGGTGGCGGCCGACGACGTCCTCCAGCTCGGGCAGCTTGTCGCGCTCGCCCTCGACGGTGAGCAGCAGCGCGTCCGCCTGGGCCTCCAGGGTGGCGGTGCCGGCGCGGAAGACCAGGGTGCCGTGGCCGGTCTCCGGGGAGAAGGAGGCCTCGATCCGGCGGCTCATGTGGGCGGCGAGCTGCTTGGCGTAGCGGGCGGGGCGGTCGGTGGCGACCCGGGCGGTGGAAACGGGCATGGATGCTCCATAGGACAGGAAGGAACTTAGGGTCCCCTCACTTAGGAGCACCTTAACGTAGATGCTGAGCTAAGCTCAACATATTTCTCCGACCACTTTCCACCGTCGGCCGCAGGCCCGGGACCGGCCGATACGCTTGGCCCGACGCCAGCCGAGGAGACCGCCGATGACCACCACGCCACCCGCCGGCCCGGCGGACCCCTCCCCCGGCCCCCGGCCCGGCGCCCCCGGCAGCGCCGCCGAACTCGCGGACACCATGACCAGGGCGATCAAGCGGATCCGCCGCCAGACCGGCTGGCGGCTGGAGCCGTACGGCATCACCCCCGGCCAGGCCCGGGCGCTGCGCACGCTCGCCCACGCGCCCGGCTGCGAGACACCGGACCACGCGATGCGGCTGAGCGACCTCGCCGAGAAGCTGCACATCGCCCCGCGCTCGGCGACGACGGTGGTCGACGCGCTGGAGGAGGCCGGGCTGGTCGAGCGCCGCCCCGACCCGGCCGACCGGCGGGCGGTCCGGATCCTGCTGACCGAGGCCGGACGCGCGGCGCTGGAGCGGATCGGGCAGGTCCGGGACGAGGTGGCGCAGGAGTACTTCGGCGACGTCAGCCCCGAGGACGAGGAGGTGCTGCTGCGAGTGCTGCGCGCCGCCGAGGCCCGCTTCCTCGCAGCCGGGCCGCCGCCGCGGACGGCGCCCCCGGGCGCAGCGCGGTGATCCCGATCCCGGCGATCACCAGCACGGCGGCCGCGGCGGCCGTCGGGCTGATCCGCTCGCCGAGCAGCAGCCAGGCCGAGGACATCCCGAACACCGGCACCAGCAGCGAGTAGGGCGCGACGGCGGTCGCGTCGTAACGGCGCAGCAGGTAGCTCCAGGCGACGAAGCCGAACAGGGTGGAGAGCAGCCCGACGTACCCGATCGTGCCGAGCCCGCCGAGGGTCATCCCGCGCAGCGCGCGGAGGTCCGCGTCCGGGCCCTCGACCAGCAGGGACAGGGCCAGCAGCGGCAGCGGCGGGACGGCGCTGACCCAGACCATCCAGCGCAGCGCGTCCGGCGGCGAGGCCCTGCGGGTCAGCACGTTGGCCAGGCCCCAGGCGGCGGCCGCCAGCACGACCAGCACGAAGGCGCCGAACGGGCCGCCGAGGCCCTGGTCGAGGGCGCTCAGGGCGATGCCTGCGAAGGCGGTCGCCAGGCCGAGCAGCCGGCGCCGGCCGGGGCGCTCGCGCAGCAGCACGGCGGCGAACAGCGCGGTGAAGCCGGCCTGGCCCTGGAGCACCAGGGAGGAGAGGCCGGCCGGCATCCCGGCGTGCATGCCGAGGAAGAGCAGCCCGAACTTGACCACCCCGAGGACCAGGCCGACCGCCAGCACCCAGCGCCAGGCCACCCTGGGCGGGCCGACGAAGAAGACGGCCGGGACGGCGACCACGGCGAAGCGCAGGGCGCAGAAGAGCAGCGGCGGGAAACTGTCCAGGCCGACGTGGATCAGGACGAAGTTGAGGCCCCAGACGGCGGCCACCAGGACGGCCAGGGCGATGTGACGGGGACTCATGCTCGCGCCGACCGGAGCGGCGGGGGTTGCGGTCATGGGTCGAGCATGGCGGCGCGGGAACGTGTAGCACCAGCGATGAATTCTGAAGGGAACGCTTTAGGATCGCTGCATGATGGATCTGGGGCGCCTGCGGGCGCTGCACGCCGTGGCGGTGCACGGTTCGGTCGGCGGAGCGGCGGCCGCGCTCGGCTTCACGCCCTCGGCGGTCTCGCAGCAGATCGCCAAGCTGGAGCGGGAGACCCGCACCGTGCTGCTGGAGCGGCAGGGCCGGGGCGTGGTGCTGACCGACGCGGCCCGCGAGCTGGCCGCCACCGCGCGGACGGTGCTGGGGCTGGTGGAGCAGGCCGAGGTGCGGCTGGAGGAGCAGCGCGGGCAGGCGGTCGGACGGCTGCTGGTGGCCGCCTTCGCGACCGGGGCGCGCGGGCTGATGCCCGGGGTGCTGGCCGGGCTGCGAGGGCGCTGCCCGGAGCTGGACGTCCGGTTGCTGGAGAGCGACCCCTACCCGGCGGCGGAGCTGGTGGCGCGGGGCGAGGTGGATCTCGCGCTGGTGCAGGACTGGCCGAGCGTGCCGCTGCCGGTGCAGGAGGGGCTCTCCCGGCTGGACCTCGGGACGGACCCGGTGGACCTGGTGCTGCCCGCCGGGGACGAGCTGGCGGCGCTGGACGCGGTACCGGTGGAACGGCTGTGCGGGCAGCGCTGGATCAGCGTGCCGCCGGGCAACATCTGCCACGACTGGCTGGTCCGCACGCTGCGCGAGGCCGGCGAGGAGCCGGACGTGCTCTACCAGGTCGGCGACTTCGAGACCCAGATCGCGCTGGTGGCGGCCGGTCTGGGGATGGCCGTGGTGCCCCGGCTCGGCCGTGGCCCGCTGCCGACCGGGGTGGCGGCCCGGCCGGTCGCCTCACAGCCGAGCCGGCGGGTGTTCGCGCTCTGGCGGACCCAGGCCTCCCGGCGGCCGGCGATCACCGAGGCGCTGGCGGCGATGCGGGACTGCTGGGGAGCGGTCGAGGAGGCGCAGCGGCGGTAGCGGCGGGACCGGACCGGCGGTGTCAGCTCGCGAGACCGATGACGAGCCACATGAAGCCGACGCCGGCCACCGTGCACAGCAGGGTGCTGCGCGAGGGGTGCGGGCTGTGTGCCTCGGGGAGGATGTCGGAGGTCGCCAGGTAGAGCAGGAAGCCCGAGAAGAAGCCCAGGTAGAGGCCGAGCAGATGCTCCGGGATGGTGAAGGCCAGCGTGATCGCGGCGCCGGAGACCGGGGCCAGCGCGTCGGCCGCGAGCAGGGTCAGCGCCCGGCGCCGGTTGTTCCCGTACAGCCGGGTGATCGTGTACGTGTTGAAGCCGTCGGCGAAGTCGTGGGCGACCACCGCGATGGCCACCACGGTGCCGACGGTGGTGCCGGCCTGGAAGGCGGCGCCGATCGCGAAGCCGTCCATCACGCTGTGTCCGACCAGGGCCAGCGCCGCGGTCAGGCCGATGCCCTGGTGCCCGGAGTGGTGGGCGTGGCCGTGGTGGTGGCCGCCGTGGGTGTGCTCGGCGTACTCGCTCTCGTGGCCGCGGTGAATCGCGACGGCGCGTTCGATCACGTGGATGGTCAGGAAGCCGCCCGCGAACATCAGCAGCGCCTGGGGCACGCCGTGCACCTCGCCCGGTGCCTGGTGGATGGCCTCGGGCAGCAGGTCGAAGGCGACCACGCCGAGCATCAGGCCGGCGGCGAAGCCGAGCACCAGGTGGCGGCGGTCGCCGGTGCGCTGGGCGACGAAGCCGCCGATCAGCGTCATCAGGAACGCTCCGGCGGCGACCAGGACGGCGGTCATCGAGCCGCCTCCGCCGCCGTGGCGGTCGAGGGTTCCGGGAGCGCCGGAGTGGGCGGAGTGGCCGGGCCCGCGGGATGGCCGGTGCCGTCGTGTGGTCTGCCGAGCGTTCTGCCCATTCCTCTTCCCCTGGGGTCCGCCCGTGACCGGGCCGACCGACGACCGTACCGGACGGCCGTTCGACGGTGGTTGCCCGGGGGGTACCGGGGGCTCGGCCGGCTGCTCCGCACGGTCCCGTCGGCCTGGTCCCCTCAGCCTTGGTCCGGGCCCGGAGGGGCGCCCGCCGGGTGGGCCGTCGGAGTGAACTCCCGGTCGGACCGGACCGCCCCCGGTGCGGGGGCGGGTTGCGGGGGCGGGTTGCCGGGGGCAGGTTGCGGGGCCGGTCGCCAGGGGCAGGTTGTGGAGGCCGGTCCCGGGCCTCGGTCAGTGGCCGGCGGCGAGCGGCAGGCCGAGGCGGGTGCGGGCGAGTTCGCGGACGCCGTCGCCGTCGATCAGGTGGATGTGCCGGTGGCCCTCCTCCGCGGTGAGGTCCAGGGCCTCCTCGGCGAAGCGGCCGGTGGTCAGCCGCAGGCCGCGTTCGGCGGACTCCTCACGGACCGCCTCGGCCAGGGTCTCGATCTGCTCCACGCCGACCGCCGCGGTGTCCCTGGAAGCCCAGACCACCCACCGGCCGGGCAGTGCGCTGCCGGGGGTGCCCTCGCCGGTGGCGACCAGCCCGGCCGGGCCGCGCAGCCGTACGCTCCACTCGGCGAGGCCGCCCCGGATCAGCAGGTCGCGCACCAGGTGGGCGAACTCGTTGGCGGACAGGTCGGGCGCGGCCGGGACGGTGGCACCGGCCTGGGCGGCCGGCCGGACGACCGTCCGGGCGTACGGGTCCGGGGTGACGGCGGCGCCGAGCTGGCGCAGCCGGACCAGCGCCTCGTCCTGCTCGGCGTCGGCGTAGACGCCCTCGTCGTCGCGGTCCTCGTACGGGGTCTCCGGCGGCAGCAGCCGGGTGCGGGCCAGCGCGTCCCGGTCGGCGTCCACGCTGAGCAGGCAGAGCGGCTCGGCCGCGCCGGGCTCGCGCAGCCAGCCGTTGAGGACGACGCCGGCGAGTATCTCGTCGGTGTCCACGGCGTCGGCGGCCTGCAGCGAGCGCAGCGCGAGCCGGGCGACCAGCCGCAGGTAGTCGGTGGCCCGGTCCGCGGGCGGACGGGGCACCGGGACGATGTCGCCGTCGGCGGCGAGCCGGTAGCCGGTGAGCGAGGGCACCAGGTCGAGCGGGGGCAGGTCGAGGTCCAGCACGGCGGTGCGGGTGAGCGGCCGGAAGACCGCCCGGCAGGGGGCCGGCAGGTCCTGGGTGGCGGTCTCGGCGGCGGCCAGCGCGCGCTCCAGCAGCGACTCCACGGCCGCCGGTTCGGCCAGCCGGTAGGCGCGCCGGCACTCCTCCAGGCTCTCGTTGTACTCGCGCACCGCGCGGGCCCGGGCCTCCTCGGCGGCTTCGTGGGCGCGCCGGGACTCGTCCGCCGCCGGGCTGCCCGCCTCGGCCCGGCGGGTGCGCCACTCGCGCAGGGCACGCTGGTGGGTGAGCCGGGCCTGGGCCAGTTCCCGTTGGTAGCCGGAGTCCAGCAGCCGGCGGGAGGGGCCGCCCTCCGGGTCGGCGGCGGCCGGCTCGGCGGGGGCGAAGTCCTCCCAGCGGGGCTCCGACCCCTCGTCGACCCCCGGGCCGTCGGCCGGATAGGGGCGGGGCTCGTAGTGGCGCAGCTGGCTCTCGAAGTCCATGGCCGAGACGGGCAGCGCGGCCCGCCGCAGCAGGTCGGCCAGCCGGTCGTGCTCCGCCTGGACGGTGAGCGTGCGGTGGTGGGTGAGGGCGGCGGCCCGGGCGTGCGCCGCGATGGCCTCACCGGGGTCGGTGGAGTCCGGGTCGGCGGGGTGCGGATGGTGGTGGTTCGGGTCCGCGGCGTTCGGGTCGGAGGGATCGGACGGGTAAGAGGGGTCGGGCTGGCTGCCGGGGAACTGCGAGCCGTCCCAGGCGGGGTCCGCGCCGGGGCGGCCGGGCGTGGCCCGGCCCCCGGCATCGTCCGGCTCCGGGCCCTCGTCGGCGCCGAGGTCGCGGAAGACCGAGGCGAGGAAGCCCGGTTGGGGGAACTGGGCGGTGGCGGTGCCGTCGGACTGGCCGTCTGCTGAGTACTGCATCGGTCGTCGTTCCCCCATGCTCGTCCGGCGCCTGCCCGGGGCGACCGACCGGCCCGCGGCCCCACCCCTGCCGGACATTGTCCACCGAACGGGCGCGGCGGTCAGCCAAGCCGGTCAGTTGGTCCGGGTGTTGGTGAGGTGCAGGCCGATGTAGCCGACATAGATCCGGCCACTGCCGGAGCAGTCGTCCAGATAGTGCAGCCGGGGTGCGGTGCGGCCGCCGCCGATCCGCAGGTGCGCGCCCATGAACGCGCGCCGGGAGGCTGCCACGCACTCCGGCACCGGCAGCATCCGTTCGCGCTTCCACTTGGTGTGGCTGAACACCGTCCGGGACTCCCCGCGCACCGCCTTGCGGGGCGGGAAGCGGTGGCAGCCGTCCGGGGTGTGCTCGCACCACTGCTTGAAGTCGCCGCCGGCCGCGCCGCGCACGGCCGCCTCCGCGTACTCCTGCAGGGCCGTCAGGCCGTCCCAGGCGAGCCGGGCCCAGCCGGCACCGGCGCACTGGAGCCCGTCCAGGGCGAGAGCGCTCTTCTGGTCGCCGGTGAAGGTGAGCAGCGGGAACTCGGCGATCCTGGCGAGGAGTTCCGTGAAGGTCTCGGGCTTGGCCGGGCACCCGGCGGACTGGGCGGCGCCGCGACGGCCGGTGCCGCCCGGGCCGGTGCAGTGACGACCGGTCAGGGACGCCCGCGTGCCGGTGCGGAGACGGACCTCGTGGGCCTCCCTGGTCTGGCCGCGGTCACGGCGCTCCAGGTGGAGGGTGTGCCGGACCCGCTCCAGTTCGTCGGCCCTGGCCTGCTGCTCGGCGCGGTCCTGCTGCTCCTCGCGGGCGAGCGCGGCCAGTTCGGCGGCCGGATCGGCAGCCTGATCGACCACCGGATCGACGGCTCGGCCCACGGTCGCGGCCGTGCCCGTTACCGCGAGCGCGGCCCCGGCCCCGACCCCGGTCGTCGGGTAGGCGGCCGGGCGCAACTGCGGGGGCGGGACGCGCAGCACCGGAACGGCGGCCAGCGTCGGCGGCAGCGGCTGGTCGGCGGCGAGGCGGCGCGGCTCCCGGGCGAGCAGTCCGGCGGCGCGGCGGAGGTCCTGCTCTATTCGGCCCCGGGCGAGCACCGGGTGCCGGGCGCCGTCCTGCCGGGAGGCCGGATCGACCTCGGGCAGGTAGGTGCGCACCGCACCGCCGTACACGGTGTGGTACTCCAGCGCCACGTTGAACCCGGTGCGGGCCTCCGGATCCAGCACGTAGGCGGTGGCGAGGCCGGGAAGCTGTCGGCAGAGCGGGCGGACCACCTGCTGGACCCAGTGGTCGAGCGGGAGGTTCACCGGGACGCTGGCGACCACGGTGGGCAGTCGGCGCTCCGGGTCGCACAGCTCGTCGATCAGGTCGTCGACCTCGTCGGCCGTGATCACCCGGGGGACGGGGTGGACGGCGGCCGGGCCGTCGGCGGCGTCCAGCAGCGGGAGGAGGGTGCGGGCGAGCTCGGGGACCGGCACCCGGCAGGGGGTCCGCACCCCGCTGCCGGTGTGGTGGGTCTCGGCCTCCAGCCGGAACCAGGTGGGGCCCCCGGCGCCGGTGGCCACGGTGAGGGTGAGCTGTCGGGTACCGTGCGGGGCCGGGGTGCGCAGGCGGCGGCGGTCGTAGCGGCCGGCGCCCGGGCCGCCACGCAGCGGTCCGTGGTCGCGGTCCAGCAGGACGCGCTCGCCCAGACGCAGGCGTTCGGCGGCGGGGAGCGCTCCCGCTGCGGCACCGGAGATGGGCGGGGGCTCCTCGCAGCCCTCCTGCTTCAGCCAGGAGGCGAGCTGCTCGTCGGCCAGGGCGACGGCCTCGGCGTGCGGGAGGGCGGTGGTGACGGTCATCCGGTAGGGGGTCGCGGGGCCACGGGCGCCGGGTAGGTCGGCACCGGCGGGCGACGGCGAGCGGTCTGAGGTCATGCACATACCTCCGCGGTGCGGGGTGGGGTCTGGTGTCCTCCATCGATGGTTTTCGTCCGGTTCGACCGGATCCTTGCCCAGGAAACGCCACGGCCCGGAGCGGAAGTTCCAACTCCGGGTCACGACGCTACGTTCGAGTGAATCTGTTCAAGACGTCTTCCGCGTGGCGCAACTGCTCGGCTACGGGAGGGGACCCAGCGGACCGGGCATCAGACCGGCACCTCGACGTAGGTGCGGCCGGCCGGTACCGCCACCGCCGTACCCCCGGTCGCCTCCGCCAGCCAGGTGTGGAACCCGGCCACCTCCGGCTCCGGCACGCCCACCTCGATCCGCACCCCGGCCGCCTCGTACGCGAGGCCGCTCACCGCGTACCCGGCGGCCCGCAGGTCGTTCTCCACCCGCCCGGCGCGCACGTGGTCCGCCGTCACGGCGAGCAGCGCGACCGGTCGCCGCTCCAGCAGACCGACCTCGTCGACCGCCTCCGACACCGCGTTCCCGTAGGCCCGCACCAGACCGCCCGCACCGAGCTTGATCCCGCCGAAGTACCTGGTCACCACGGCTACGGTGTCGGTCAAGCCGCGTCGGCGCAGGACCTCCAGCATCGGCACCCCGGCCGTGCCGCCGGGCTCGCCGTCGTCGCTGGAACGCTCGCGACGCTGGTCGTCGCCGACCACGAAGGCGGTGCAGTTGTGCCGGGCGTCCCAGTACTGCTTCCGGATGCCGGCGATGAAGGCCTGCGCCTCGTCCTCGTCGCAGACCCGGGCCAGGTGGCAGATGAAGCGGGACTTCTTGATCTCGGTCTCGTGGCTGCCGGCCCGCCGGATGGTGAGGTACGGCCTGGCGGTCGGTTCCGGCATGACGGACATGGCGCGGTGGTTCTCCCGGGAACGGCGACGGCTGGCGGCGCACACCCCGGCGTCCGGGGCGGCACTGCCAGCCTAGGGTGTGCCTTCCGGAGCACGACGGGCGGTCGCCGGATCGGCCGGGACCGGGAGGTGGCCGGGGTCGACGGCCGGGTCAGCAACCGGGCTCAACGGCCGGGTCAGTAGCCGGGGACGGGCGGGCCGGGGGTCAGCGGCCGGCGAGCGCGTCCAGCCGGGCGCGGTCCAGGCCGGTCAGCGCGGTGACCTCGGCCGGGTCGACGGCACCGCAGTCCAGGCCGCGCAGCAGGTAGCCGCTGAGCGCCCGGGCGGTGGCCGGCTCGTCCATCACGTCGCCGCCCGCCTTGGCGACGTACGCGGCCAGCCGGGCTGCGGCGGTCGCCAGGCCCTCGCGGTAGAAGGAGTACACCGCGACGTAGCGGGTCGGCAGGTGCGCCGGATGCATGTCCCAGCCCTGGTAGTAGGCGCGGGCCAGGGAGCGGCGGACCAGGTCGTGGTGGAGCTTCCAGGCGGCGTGCACCTGCTCGGCGGAACCCGTGGGGATCACGTTGGTCGAGCCGTCGGAGAGCCGGACCCCGGTCCCGGCCGCGGCCACCTGCATGACCGCCTTGGCGTGGTCGGCGACCGGGTGGGCCATGCTCTGGTAGGCCGCGCTGACGCCGCAGGAGGCGCTGTAGTCGAAGGTGCCGTAGTGCAGGCCGGTGGCGCGGCCCTCGGCGGCCTCGATCATGAGGGCGACGGTGGCGCGGCCGTCCGGGCCGAGGATCGCCTGGGTGGTCTCGATCTGGATCTCGAAGCCGATCCGCCCGGCGGGCAGCCGGGCCCGGCGCTCGAAGTCCTCCAGCAGTCGGACCAGCGCGGTGACCTGCTCGGCGTAGGTGACCTTGGGAAGGGTCAGCACCAGGCCCTCGGGCAGGCCGCCGTTCGCCAGCAGGGTGGCGAGGAACAGCTCCAGGGTGCGGATGCCGCGGGCGCGGACGGGCGCTTCCATGCACTTGATCCGGATGCCGAGGTAGGGCGGCGCGCTGCCCTCGGCCACCGCGGCCGCGACCAGCTCGGCGGCCCGGACGGCGGCGGCGTCCTCCTCGGCGTCCGGGCGGGGGCCGTAGCCGTCCTCGAAGTCGATCCGCAGGTCCTCGACCGGCTCGCGCTCCAGCTTGGCGCGCACCCGGGCGTGCACGTCGGCGAGCAGTTCGTCGTCGGCGACGCCGAGGGCGCGGGCCAGCTCGGCGGGGGTGCCGGCGTGGGTGTCGAAGACATCCAGGGCCTGGCGGCCCCACTCCCGTACGGTGTCGGCGCCGAAGGCGTCGGCGGGGACGTAGACGGTGTGGACCGGCTGCCGGGTACCGGAGTCGCCCGGATAGCGGCGCGCCAGGTCGGCGTCCACCGGGGCGAGCAGCGCCTCCACGGCGTCGCGGGCGGCGGCGGAGAAGGAGGCCTCACCCGTCGGTCCGGTTCCGTCGACCTCGACCTGCGACATCCGCACTCCTCCATGCCGAACCAGCGCTTCAACAATCTGTTGAGGCGAACGTAGCTCCGGTGGGGTCCGGCGTCAATGGCCGACCGAGCGGTGGACGGCCGGTGTCGGTGCGGCTCAGTCCCTTCCGGCGGCGGCGTACCGGTCGCGCAGCTGCGGGTAGAGCTCGGCGACCTCCTTGGGGTGGACCGAGCCGTCCGGCCCCTTGCCGGTGATGCCGTACTCGGCGGTCAGCCAGGCCGCGAGGCGCGGCGGGTCGGGCTGGTGGCCGTGGTTGTCGATGTAGGAGACCAGGGCGTCGTAGGCGATGTCCTGGTCGAGCGGCACCGCCTCCGGGTGGGGTTCGGTGTGCGCGGCTGGGGCGGGCTCCTCGGCCGGAGCGGGCTGCTCGGGCTGGGCGTGGTGCTCGCCCTGGGCGGCCGACTGACGGTACTGCGGCTCGACGGTCGACTCGGCCTGCGGCTGCGGGGCGGCCGGGTGCTGGGACTGCGGCCGGGGCGCCGGCGCCGGGTGAGCGGGGGCGGGGGCAGCGGGGGCGGACGCGGCGGCGGGGACGGGCTCATCGGCGCCCGGGCGCGGCGGCTTGAACCACGGCGAGGCCTGGCCGGGCACCCGGCCGCCCGGGGCGGCGTCGACCGAGTGACCGGTGGTACGGACCGGACGCGCGGTCCAGACGTTCAGCTCCTCGCCGCGCCCCTGCGGGGCACCGTTCTCCGCCTCCTCCGGCTCATGGGCGACGCGCAGCCGGACGGCGTGCAGCTTCGCCAGCATCGGTGCGGCGACCTCGGGCGACAACGGCGCGGCGGCAGCGGGACCGGGGGCCTGGGACTGGTCCTGGACGGAGTGTCCGGCCTGGGCCGGCTCGGGCTGGCTCTGCTGCAGCTGCTGGTCCTGCTGGAGCTGCGGCTGGTGAGGCTGCCCCGGCTGGGTCCGCTGGGCCGCGTGCGGCCGGGCTCCCGCGGGAGCGGCGGCCGGATCGCCGACCGCCGGCACCGCCGGGGCGATGGCCGCCGCGGTCCGGTTCTGCTCGACCGGGGTTTCGAGCTCCTGGGGCCCCTGCCCCGCCAGGGTCTCCTTGGTCTCGCGCTCGCGGGCCTCCTCGTCCAGCCGGTCGAGCAGCGACGGGTCCAGGGGGACACCGAACTTGGCGAGCTTGAGCGGCAGCAGCGCCTGGATCGGGGCCGAGCGACGCCAGCCACGGCCGTAGCGGAACCGCAGCTGGGCCCGGTAGACCAGCCGGTTCTGCTCCAGCCGGATGACCTCGTCGTAGGAGCGGAGCTCCCAGAGCTTCATCCGCCGCCAGAGCCGGAAGGTCGGCACCGGGGAGAGCAGCCAGCGCATCACCCGGACCGATTCCATGTGACGGTCCGCGGTGATCGCCGCGATCCGGCCGACCGCGTGCCGGGAGGCCTCGACCACGACGACGAACAGCACCGGGATGACGGCGTGCATCCCCATGCCGAGCGGGTCGCCCCAGGAGGCGGCCGCGTTGAAGGCGATCGTGGCGACGGTCAGCAGCCAGGCGGTCTGACGCAGCATCGGGAAGGGGATCCGCAGCCAGGTCAGCACCAGGTCGAGGGCGAGGAGCACGACGATGCCGGCGTCGACGCCGATCGGGAAGGCATAGGAGAAGGCACCGAAACCCTTCTCCATGGCCAGCTCGCGCACCGCGTTGTACGAGCCCGCGAAGCCGATGCCCGAGATGATGCAGGCGCCGGCCGCGACCAGGCCGAGCAGGCCGCGGTGAGCCTTGGTGAGCGTTGGGCGTGCCATTACGTCTATCAACCCCTGGATGTCGGCTGCTGCCGTACGGGCCTCGGCTGCCGGTTCCCGTCAGTCGGGCCGCCGGACGGCTGAGCAACCTCCGGGCTCGGCCCACCGGAGTTTACTCGTACGCCTGTTCCGGCTGTTCCGCAGCCTGGACTGTCGCCGTACGGCCGCCCCGCACGTCCGGGCCGGTCGGACCGTCAGCCGCTCTGCCCCGTCGTTCCGTTGAGGTGGGCCAGGACGGCCATCACCCGGCGGTTGGCGTCCTCGTCCGGGGCGAGTTCGAGCTTGCTGAAGATGTTGGCGATGTGCTTGGCCACGGCGCCGTCGCTCACCGACAGGCGGGCGGCGATCGCCGAGTTCGAACAACCCTCGGCCATCAGTTCCAGCACCTCGCGCTCGCGCGGGGACAGCCCGAGCAGCGGGCCGGGCCGGCGAGAGGTGGTCTGCATCAGCTGGGCGATCACGTCCGGGTCCATCGCCGTCCCGCCCGCGGCCACCCGACGGACCGCGTCGATGAACTGCCCCGCGTTGAACACCCGGTCCTTCAGCAAGTAGCCGATCCCGCCCGTGCCGTCGGCCAGCAGCTCCCGCGCGTACAGCTGCTGGACGTGCTGGGAGAGCACCAGCACCGGCAGGCCCCGGATCTCCCGGCGTGCCTTGAGCGCGGCCTGGAGCCCCTCGTCGGTGAGCGTCGGGGGCAGCCGGACGTCCACCACCGCCACGTCCGGGCGGTGGGTCAGCAGCGCCTCCAGCAGCTCTGGGCCGGTCTCCACCGCGGCGGCGATGGTGAAGCCGTGCGCTTCCAGCAGACGGATCAGGCCTTCGCGGAGGAGGTAGAGGTCCTCGGCGAGGACAACTCGCACGGCAACTCCAAGGTGATGGTGGTGGGACCGCCCGACGTGCTGTCGATGGCGAGGACACCGTCGAAGGTACCCAATCGGCGCTCGATCCCGCGCAGGCCCGTGCCCCGCGAGGGATCCGCCACCCCCACGCCGTCGTCCGTCACCGTGATCCGCAGGAACCCTGCCCGGTACAGGATGTCCACCCACACCTGCTCCGCCCCCGAGTGCTTGGCCGCGTTGGCCAGCAGCTCGCTGATGCTGAAGTAGGCGGCCGCCTCGACCGGGGCCGGCAGCCGGTCCGGCAGGCTCACGAACACCTCGGTCGGCAGTGCGCTGTCCAGCGCCAACGCCCGGACGGCGTCGCCGAGTCCGCGCTCGGCGAGCACCGGCGGGTGGATGCCGCGGACCAGGTCCCGCAGCTCCTGCAGCGCCCGGGCGGAGGACTGCCGCGCCTCGGAGAGGAGTTCCCGCGCGGCCTCCTGGTCGGTTTCCATCAGGTGCTCGATGGTTCCCAGGGTCATCCCGATCGCCACCAGTCGCGCCTGGGCACCGTCGTGCAGATCGCGCTCGATCCGCCGCAACTCGGCCGCCTGGCTGCCCACCGCGTCCGCCCGGGTCTCGGTCAGCTCGGCCACCCGCTTGGCCAGCTGGGCGTGCGTCGCCCGACCGTCCTGGTCCAGCACCCTGCGGGCGGCCTCCGCGTACCCGCGCACCGCGTAAGGGGCCAGGAGTATCCCGGCGAGGACCATGCCGATCCCCACCAGAAGACTCAGCGCCATGGACGTCATCCGAGGGCTCATCGGACCGAACGCGTCCGTCGGCACCGGGCCCGACAGTGCGAAGGCCGCGCCCAGCACCAGCAGCAGGCCCACGGCACCGCCCAGGACCACGGCCAGGACGGGATTCACGACCAGCCAGAGCAGTTCGGCGCGGGTGGTCCGGTCACGCAGGCCCCAGTGCACCAGCTGCGCGTACTTCGCGACCGTCCGCGAGCGGTGGTACGAGTAACCCGTCCACCAGTGCCCGCGTTCGTCCGACTCCAGCTTCGGCAGCGGACCGTAGACCGCCGGCAGGCGGATGCCGTACCAGCGCTGCAGGAACCCGCGGGTACGGTCCGCGGTCCGACGGACGCAGGCAGCGGCCACCGCGGAGCCCACGACCGCCGCGACCGCTAGGGCCACCAAGGTCGCCGCGTAGTAGTACTCCAAGAACCGGGACGTCACCACCCCCGAGAAGATCGCGGCCCCCACCGGCAGCACGGACCCCGGTACCGCGCCCAGCACTGCCTGCGCCAGCCGGGCCAACCCCTGGCCGCCGGCCTGGAGGGCCTCCCGCATCTGAGCACGCACGGACGTGCCGCTCGTACGAGTCTCTGTGGTCACGCAAGCTCCTGATGCCGGTACCGATCGTCCTTCATCAGTGTTCACGAACGACCCGCTCGGGACACTGGCCATGGCACCCCAATTCCGGGGTGGACCTAGCACCACCTGTCGGTGGCGGGAGCAACACCTGACTGTTCAGACGGTCCGGAAATGCGAAAAGCCCCTGATCCGATGGATCAGGGGCTTTTCTGAATGATTGTTCGGCGGCGTCCTACTCTCCCACAGGGTCCCCCCTGCAG
>NZ_JBHWDU010000094.1:0-30120 GCF_042734825.1 Kitasatospora sp. NPDC059648
CGGATGATGCGGGACGCGAAGATCACCCAGATCTACGAGGGCACCAACCAGGTCCAGCGGATCGTCATGGCCCGCAACCTCCCGTAACGGCCCCGGAGGTGCCCCGGCGGCCGGGCGGGAGAGCCCCCGGCCGTCGGGACCGACACGTTGCACCGATGCTAAGTTCCGGAGAATGAGCGAGAAGGAAGAGCAGGACGTGCCCATGAACGACGGGCCCTCGAAGCCGGCGATGCGCGAGGCGCTGGTGGCCGCGGCCTTCGAGCTCTTCCTGGAGCGCGGCTTCGAGCAGACGACGATCGACGACATCGTCTCGCTCGCCGGCGTCGGCCGGCGCTCCTTCTTCCGCTACTTCCCGGCCAAGGAGGACGTGGTCTTCCCCGACCACGAACGCAGCCTCGCCGAGATGACGGAGTTCCTGGACTCCGGCACCGGCGAGGAGGACCCGGTCAAGCACGCCTGCGACGCCGCCCGGCTGGTCCTGCGGATGTACGCCGAGCAGCCCTCGTTCTCCGTCCAGCGCTACCGCCTCACCCGCAAGGTCCCCGGCCTGCGGGCGTACGAGCTGTCGGTGGTCTGGCGCTACGAGCACACCCTCGCCGCCTACCTGCGCGGCCGCTTCGCCGACCGCCCGGATGGCCCGCTGCGTGCCGACGTGATCGCCGCGGCCGTGGTCGCGGCCCACAACCACGCCCTGCGGACCTGGCTTCGCTCGGGCGGCGAGAGCGACTGGGTGGCCGAGGTCGACGCGGCGATGGCCTTCGTCACCTCCACCTGGAGCGACCGCCCCGCCGACTCCGCCCCGGAGGGTGAGGACGCGGCCGACGACGTGGTGGTCCTGGTCGCCAGCCGCCGGGCCCCGCTGTGGCGGATGGTCCAGGGCATCGAGAGCGCCATCGGCGACACCCGTCGGCTCTGAACGCGCCCGGCGCGAGTGCGTCGCGGCATGTCGAACGGCCCCTCCCACCGGACTCGTGGTCCGGGCGGAGGGGCCGTTCGGCGTTCCCGTCCCGCCTTTCGGGGTGTGCGGCGCGGGAACACGGGGTGACGGACTCCCGGATCGCGGGGTCGGTCAGGTCGGGGCAGGTCAGGTACGGGCGGGCGCGGCCGCGGCCTCGGCGCGGCGCTCCGAGCGGGTGACCAGCCGCCAGGCGCACACCGCGCCGAGCAGGTAGGCGACGCCGACCAGGACGAACGACACCGAGGCGCCCCGGCTCCAGTCGGGGGTGGCGTGCAGCACCACGCCGACGACGGCGATGCCCACCAGCGAGCCGATCTGGCGGTTGGCGTTCAGGACGGACCCGGCGACGTTGGCGTGCTCCGGGCCGGCCGAGTCCACCATGGCCGCCGTCATGCCGGGGGAGATGATGCCCGAGCCGAGGCAGGCCACGCCGATGCCGATGGCGATGAGCCAGTACGGGGTCGACGCGGAGATCGCGGTCAGGCCGAGCGAGCAGACCCCGGCGACCAGTAGGAAGACCGTCAGCAGCGGGCCGTTGGAGTAGCGTCCCGAGATCTTCGAGTACACCACGTTGGCCACCGGCGACAGGATGGTGATCGGGATCAGCTCCAGCCCGGCGACGAACGGGCTGGCGCCCTGGGCGTGCTGGAAGAACAGCCCGAGCATGAAGATGGTGCCGAAGAGCGCGAAGTTGAAGAAGAAGCCGACCAGGTTGGCGCCGGAGAAGCCGGGGCGGCGGAAGAGCGTCCACGGCATCACGAGCTTGTCGCTGCTGCGCTCGCGCCGCACCAGCACGGCGGCGGCGACCAGGGCCACGCCGTAGGAGACCAGCACCGGCGTTGCGCCCCAGCCGAGTTGGGGGCCCTCGATCAGCGCGAAGCTGACCGCGGCGAGCGCGACGATCCAGACCAGGTGGCCGAACGGGGCCGGCCGGTCGCCGCGTGCCTCCGGCGCCGCGATGAAGCGTCGCGTCATCAGCATGCCGATCGCGCCGATCGGCAGGTTCAGCAGGAAGACGCTCTGCCAGCCGAGCGAGCCGACCATGAGGCCGCCGAGGGTGGGGCCGACGCCCGAGGAGGTCGCGACGATCGCGGACCACAGGCCGAGCATCTTGGTGCGCCGGCGCTTCTCCGGGAACGAGAACACCAGCAGGGACAGCGAGCTCGGCATGAACAGCGCGGCGCCGGCGCCCTGCACCATCCGTGCGGCGATCAGCAGTTCGGGGGTGTTCGCGAGCGCGCAGCCGAGCGAGGCCAGCAGGAACAGGCCCATGCCCGCCATGTAGACCTTCTTGGCGCCGAGCCAGTTGGCCAGGCCGCCGGCCAGCATCAGCAGGGAGGCGAAGGTCAGGATGTAGCCGTCCACGACCCAGGTGAGCTGGGTGAGCGTGGCCCCGAGCTTCTCCTGGAGGGTCGCGCCCGCGACGTTGACGATGGTGACGTCCAGGGTGGCCATCACGAATCCGGTGGCCAGTGCGGCGATCTTCAGGCCGCTGGAGGAGTCCGGTGGGGCGGCGGCGGGGGCGGCGCCGGTCTGCGCCGGGCGGGTCTCGGCGGTGGTCATCACTGGTTCCTTCTCTTGCGGGCGGCGGCTGCCCGGTGTGGGCAAGTCGCCCTGGCGATGGTCGAGTTGGCGAGTGGGGCGGGATCCCCACTGAAGGGCATATGACGATTGCTGTCAAATTTGATTCTGATCGTCATAAAGCGGCCGTCGTACGATCGTGGTCGTACGATGGGGACGCCGCGAACCAGAGAGGTGCACCGTGACCGCACAGGCCGCCGTCGACCGCATCGGGGACCACCCCGACGCCGCGGACATCACCCTGCAGCGCATCCTGGAGGCCTTCGCCGACCCGGTGCGGCGCAGCATCGTCCGGCAGATCGCCCGCACCGAGGGCGACACCGCCTGCGGCACCTTCGACATCTCGGTCACCCGGTCGACCGGCACCCACCACTTCCGGGTGCTGCGGCAGTCCGGGCTGATCCGGCAGTACTACGTCGGCACGTCCAAGATGAACACCCTGCGCCGCGACGACCTGGAACAGGCCTTCCCCGGCCTGTTGGACGCCCTCATCGCCGCGGCCGACCGGGAAGCCGGCTGACCGGGGGCGGGCCGACCGGCCCGATCGGGCGCGGCGACGAGGGCGGGACGAGGGGGGCTCAGTCGAGTTCGGCCAACTCGGCGGCGTCGAACGGGCGCAGCCGGTCCGTCCGCCCGGTGCGGACCAGCTCCGCCCAGTCCGGGTTGGCCACCAGCGCCCGCCCCACGGCGACCAGGTCGAACTCGCCCCGGGCGAGGCGCTCGGCCACCAGGCCGACGTCGTCGACCTCCGCGCCCTTGCCCTCGACGTAGCCCAGGTAGTCGCTGTCGCGCAGGCCGACCGAGCCGACCGTGATGGTGGGGCGGCCGGTCACCTCCTTCACCCAGCCCGCCAGGTTGAGCGGCGAGCCCTCGAACTCCGGCTGCCAGAACCGCCGGGTGGAGCAGTGGAAGACGTCGACCCCGGCGTCCACCAGTGGCGCCAGGAAGGTCTCCAGCGCCCGGGGGTCGTCCGCGAGCCGGGCCTGGTAGTGCGCCACCTTCCACTGCGAGAGGCGCAGGATGACCGGGAAGTCGGGGCCGGTGGCCGCGCGGCAGGCCCGGACCACCTCCGCGGCGAACCTGGTCCGGCCGGCCGGGCCGCCGCCGTAGCCGTCGGTGCGGCGGTTGGTGACGTCCCAGAAGAACTGGTCGAACAGGTAGCCGTGGGCCGCGTGGAGCTCGATCCCGTCGAAGCCGAGGCGCTGGGCGTCGGCCGCCGCGCGGGCGAAGGCCTCGACCACCTCGGCGATGTCGGACTCGGACATCGCGCGCCCGGCCGGTCGGCCCGGCTCCAGGCCCGAGGGGTTGATCAGCCCGCCCGGCGGTTCGAACAGCTCGACGCCCTTCGGCGCCGTACGGCGGGCCTCCTCCAGCGACCGGCCCCACAGCAGCGGGTCCTGGCCGACGTGCCACAGCTGGGGCACGATGCGCCCGCCGGCCGCGTGCACCGCGCCGACCACGCCGGCCCAGCCGGCCAGGGCGTCGACGCCGTGGAAGCGCGGGACGGACGGGCGGTTCCCGGCCGAGGGGTGGCCAACGAAGGTGCCCTCGGTGATGACCAGTCCCACCCCGTGCCGGGCGCGGCGCGCGTAGTACTCCGCGACGTCCGCGCCGGGCACCCCGCCGGGCGACAGGTCGCGGGACATGGGGGCCATGACGATCCGGTTCTCCAGTGCCAGCCCGCCGATCTTGAACGGCTCGAAGAGCGGCGCCGCGGTTGCCGGTTCCGGCGGTGTCGTGCGCACGTGACTGCCTTTCGTCGTGGGGTTCCGAGGGCCGCGGGTGGCCCGTCCGGCGAGCGCCGGTCAGCCGGCCGGGCCGGTCAGCGCCCGCATCTCGCCCGGGGTGAACATGTGCGGGAAGAGCACCCCGCCCGGGTCGAGCGGCGCGGACTCGTCCAGCCCGCCGAGGTCGACCGGGGTGAAGCCGGCGTCGTGGACCAGCCCGGACACCGTGGCCTTGGCCGCGGCGTCGTCCCCGGCGACCGCCATGGCCCAGAAGTGGCGCTGGCGGGTGCCGCGCGACCACAGCAGCTCGTCCATGACGTGGGTGAACGCCCGGACCACGGTGGCGGTGGGCAGCAGCTCGGAGGCGTGCCGGCCCTGGGTCACCCCGGGGGTCAGGGTGGACACCACCCGGCCGTCCTCGGTGAGCGACACCGGGTTGGTGGCGTCGATGACGACCTTCCCGGCCAGGTGCTCGCCGACGGTGGCGAGCAGACCGTCCACCGCCTCGTACGGGACGGACAGCAGGAGGACGTCGGCCGTCCGTGCGGTCTCGGCGTACGTCGCGGCGCGGGCCCGGGGGCCGAGCGGCTCGACGAAGGAGGCGAGCCGCTCGGGGGTGCGGGAGCCGAAGGTGACGCTGTGGCCGGCCGCCAGCCAGTGGCGGCCGACCGGTCGGCCGATCTGGCCGGCGCCCAGGACGCCGAGCTTCAGCGGCGTGGTGGTCTCGGTCATGGCGGTGGACCCCTCTCAGGCCGCGACGGCGGCGGCGCCCGCGACGGCGGCGGCCGCGGCGTTGCGCTCGGACTCGCTGCGGACGTCGAGTTCGGCGTAGTCCTTCTTCGCCGTCTCGATGGCCTCCTCGATCGTCATGACCCGGGGGAAGCCGAAGAGTTCGGTGATGGCCTCCAGTCGCTCGGGGATCGTGCCGCCGATGATGTGGGTCGGGATCTTC
The DNA here is from genome assembly GCF_042734825.1 of Kitasatospora sp. NPDC059648. Lineage (NCBI taxonomy): Bacteria > Bacillati > Actinomycetota > Actinomycetes > Kitasatosporales > Streptomycetaceae > Kitasatospora > Kitasatospora sp. NPDC059648. The sequence goes on from NZ_JBHWDU010000094.1 coordinate 5,219, forward strand.
AGCTCGTCCTGCAGCACGTTCAGCAGGTGCTCGTCGGAGAGCACCCGGAAGCGCTCGTTGACGGGGCGGTGGCCGTTCGGGTCGAGCGGGAACTCGATCGGCAGGTGCACGAAGGCGTCGTAGGTCTCCTTGGCGTACTGCTTCAGCGCCACGCCGAGCTGGGCGACGACCTGCTCGTAGAAGCGGATCTCGTCGGTCTTCTCCACGGACTCCAGGCCGATGGACTCGTTGGGGTTGATGCCGACCGTGACCCGCACGGTGGCGTAGGTCCACTCGTGCAGCGAGGAGCCGTCGGAGATGTACCCGCCGGGCAGGTGGCTCTCGTGCACGGCCCGCTCGACGTAGCGGCGCATCACCAGCTGGATGAGCTCGGCGGCGTTGCACTCCTCCAGGGTCTTGCCCGGGACGGCGTGCGGAAGGATCTCGCGCATGGTCTTGGCGTGGGTGCGCGGGATGCCGGTCAGGTGGGCGAGCGCCATGGTGGTGAGCGTCTTGCCGGAGGAGTAGGTCCCGGAGATGGCGAGCTTCATCGTTTACCTCTCGGAGCGGGAGACAGTCGCGAGGACGGTCTGGGTAATCGCGCGCGGCGTTCCGGAGGATTCGGGGGAACGGCCGCGGGGCGCGTGGGGAGATGTCAGCGGAGAGCACGGCGTTCGGCCCGTTGGGCGTTTTCCGGCCCGGGCCGGTTCGTGAATTCCGGGCCCGCGGCGAAGCGGTGCGGAAGAAAGGCTAGCGGGGGTGGAACGGGAATTTCCAGGTGCCCGTTTGCACAGGCTGTGCGACTGGGGCCGGTGCCTCGGTTGCACAGCGGCCGGCCGGTCAGCGGGCGCCGAGGGAGGGAGGAACCACCTGGTCAGCCCAGTCGCAGCACGGTGTGCAGGACGCGCCAGGCTTCGTCCGGCTCGTCGCCCGCGCCCCGGCCGGCCTCTCCGGAGGGCAGGTACGAGGAGCCGTAGAGGACGGCCAGGATCAGGTAGGCGAGGGATTCCGGGGAGTGGACTGGCGTCACTTCCAGCTCGTCCTGCGCCCGCCGGATGCAGGTCACCATTTCCTGGCGGATATCGGCGAAAAGCCCGACCGAATCGCCGGGGCGGCGCTCGCAGTCCGCGGCGAGCCGGAGGGCGGCCCGGAACCGGACATTGGATTCGAATTGTCCGCGCATTCTGCGGATGAGTTCGCTGAGCACCGATCCGGGGGAGGGCCGGGGCGCCTCGGCGGGGGGCTCGCGGATCAGCTCCCAGTGCCGGGTGCTCTCGTCGACCAGTGTGACGGCGAGCTGGTGCTTGGACCCGAAGTGGGCGTAGAGCGCGCCCTTCGTCATGCCGGTCCGGGCCACCACGGCCTCGACCTTGGTGGCCGCGAAGCCGTGGGCGGCGAACTCCGCCGCCGCGGCGTCCAGTACGCGTTCCCGGGTCACCCGTGCCCTGGCCTGCTTCACCACCGCGGCAGCCTCGCAACTGTGTCCACTGTGTCCATGCCACAGAAACATACCTATGCGAAGGTATGTTGTCGAGCGATGGCGAACGGTGGAACGCCAGGGGGCCGACCGCCGGTCTGACGGGTGGTCGGCCCCCTGGTGCGGGGGGAGGTGCGGCGGTTCGGGGCGGCTACCCGTGGAGCACGGCCGCGGCGTAGTCGGCGGCGGCCGCCGCCGGGCCGAGCACCCCGTGCGAGGCCGCGGTGGTGACGTCGCGCCAGTACCGCTGGAGGGGGGAGTCCTCCCGCTGCGCCCGCGACCCGGACGCGCGGAAGAGCCGGTCGACCGCCTCGGCGCACCAGGCCGAGGCCATCGCGGCGTCCCGCCGGTTCTCCGCCACCAGCAGCGGGGTCACTTCGGCGAGGTCGGCCCGCTCGGCGGCCCGTTCCAGCAGCAGCCGGGCCGCCGCGATCCGGGCCGAGCCCTCGCCGAGCGCCAGTTCGGCCTCCGCCCGCCGGGCGGGGGAGAGGACGGCCAGGTGCGGTGTCACGGCCGAGTGCCAGGCGTCGAGCGCGCCCTCGGCCGCCCCCAGGACGGGTGCCGCGAACATCAGCGCCCCGGCCAGGTGGACCGGCACCCGGTGGCAGCGGGCCGCGTCCGCCCCGAGCGGCCGCTGCAGGTCCGCGAGGGTGCAGGAGAGCCGCTCCGGGACGAACGCCCCGGCGACCTCCACCGCGTTGCTGCCCGTCCCGCGCATGCCCAGGCTCCGCCAGGTGTCCAGGACGGTCCAGTCCGTGCGGGGGACGGCGAAGATCCGGTGCTCCGGCCGGTCCGCGGAGCCGGTCCGGGAGGCCAGCAGCAGCCAGTCCGCGTGGTCGACCCCGCTGGCGGTGTCCCAGCGCCCGCGGATCCGCCAGCCGGCCCCGTCCCGGACCGCCTCGCCCTGCGGCGGCATGATCGAGGTGGAGATCGGCACGTCGGGCGAGGCCCCCCAGAGTTCCTTGCGCCCCTCCTCGGGGAGGTAGGCGGCGAGCCGGCCGTGCGCCGCGAACAGGGTGGCGCACCAGGCGGTGGACGGGCAGGTCCGCGCGATCCCGGCCGACGCGTCGAGCAGCTCGGCGAAGGTGCCGGCCGTACCGCCGAGTTCGCGGGGGACGAAGTGGCGGGGAAACCCGGCGGCCACCACGGCCCGGACCGCCTCCGGGCCGAGCCGGCGCCGCTCCTCCACGCCGGACAGGTCGCGTCGCGCCGCGTCGACCACCCGCCCGATCGCGTCGGCGGGCAGGGCCGCGGGCGGCGTGGCGGGCGGGGCGGCGGTGTTCACGATGGGCTCCTTCACGAGGTCTCCTGACGATCCGTCGGGTAGGCGAGCCGGGCCGTCGCGAGGACGACGCCGCGCTGGGCGGCGGTGACCTCGGCCGTCCGGGGCCGGTCCGGACCGCCGGCGCGGCCCGTCCGGTCGGGTCCGGGCGTCACGGTGATGGCCACCGGCAGGTCCGGCTCGGCGAAGGCGGTGAAGGTCGCCGAGAGCCCGGCGGGGTGCAGCGGAGCGCCCATGGCGCGGCCGGCCTGCCGGAAGGCCTCCAGCAGCACCATGCCGGCGACGTGGTCGGACGGGTGGTCGAAGAGCACCGGGTGGTACGGGTCCGGGTCGAGCCAGAAGCCGCCGCGGACGCCGGAGGAGTCCCGGGCGAGCAGGACGTGCTCGTCGCCCGGGTACCCGACCTCGCCGGGGGCGAGCCGCCGCAGCGGCCCGAGCGGAGCCTCGGGGCGCTCAGGCGCCCCGGCCGTCGTCGGACGGGCCTCGCGGTAGCGCACCACCTGGTAGAAGGCGGGGTGCAGGACCTCCCAGCGGATGCCCGCCCGGCCGATCAGGACGCCGTCCACGGACGCCGCCGCCTCCAGCACGAGGCCGGTGCGGCGCGGGGTGGTCACCGTCCGGGTGCAGGTGACGTCCAGGGTGACGTGCGCCGGGGCGCCGGGCCGCAGCGGCGCGGCGCCGCCCGTCAGCTCCAGGTCGAGGCGGTCGAGGACGAACGGGTGCCCCTGCGGTACGCCGTGGAAGCGGTGCGAGAGGAGTATCAGGGTCTGGCGGACCGTCTCGGCCAGCAGCAGTGGATCCGGCGACCGGCCCTCCCCGCTGTGGTGGAGGAAGCGGTCGCGGGGCCATGCGGCGCCGACCGTGAAGCGGCCGTCGCCGGCGCGGACAGCGTCGGTGAGCAGGACCTCGGCCGCGGAGGTCTTGTGGACGGAAGCGGCCGGAAGGCGGTGAGTGAACGAGATCCCGGGGTCGGTCGACAGCGGTGCTGCCTGGTCCGACGGCAGGTACTTTGGCGGTGCGGTGATGATGGACATGCGAGCACGTCTCCCCGTTGGTGTGCCGTTCCCTAAGGTGGTGCCACCCCATCTGCGGGCGAGGGTCATGTCAGGTGACCGTTGATCCCGGGCCGAAAATATACCTGGGAGAAGGTATATAGCCAGAAGTGCTCGATGTAGAGAGAAAGGGTGAACAGTGAGTCAGAACAAGGGCGTTGTCGTGGAGCCGCTGTGGCCGACCCCCAAGATCCAGCGTTCGGGCACGGCCGGGCCGCTGCTGCGGCAGGAGCGCGCCGAACGCACCCGGGAGCAGATCCTCCACTGTGCCGCGCGGATCTTCGCCGAGCGCGGGTACCAGCAGACCAGCATCAAGGACGTGGCGGACGAGGTGGCCATGACCAAGGGTGCCGTCTACTTCCACTTCCCCAACAAGCAGGCCCTTGCCATCGCCGTGGTGGACGAGTTGTACTCACGTTGGCCGGTGACGCTGGAGGCGGTGCGCGGCAAGGGCCTCTCGCCGCTGGACACCGTGATCGAGATGTTCAACGCGGCCACCGCCGCGTTCCTGGAGGACCCGATCATGCAGGCGGGTACCAGGCTGCAGAACGAGCGCGACGCCGTCGACGTCGAGCTGCCGCCGCCCTACGTGGACTGGACGAACCTGATCTCGATGCTGATGCGCGAGGCCCACCAGCAGGGCCAGCTGGCGCAGCACGTGGATCCGGACGTCGCCGCGCGGGTGGCGGTCGCGGCGTTCTTCGGTTCCCAGCACATCTCCGACAACCTGAACGGCCGCGCGGACTTCGCCGAGCGCTGGCGCGAGGTGCGCGACACCCTGTTCCCCGCCCTGCGCGCCCGGCCGAGCCTCGCCGCCGACCCCGACCGACCCGTCACCCGCGGGTGACCGCTGCCCCCGAGGAGCCCTCCGTGGTCCAGTCCGACCGTCTGGCGTTCAGCGACCTCGACGAGACGCTGATCGACTGCAAGAGCATGTTCGACTTCCTGGACTTCTACCTGGGCGGCCGGTACGGGCCGTCGGGCGTCCGGCGGGCCGCCCGGGTGCGGGCCGAGCTGGTCGCCCTGGCGGCCGCCGGAACTCCGCGGGAGCAGGCGAACCGGGCCTACTACCGGGTCTGGGCCGGGGAGCGGGAGGAGTCGGTCCGCGCGGCCGGCCGGGAGTGGTTCGCGCGGCGCTCCCGCGGCGCCGGCTTCTACATCGCCGCCACCCGCGAGGCCCTGACGCGGCACCGGGCGGCGGGCGATCCGGTGGTGCTGGTCTCCGGCTCCTTCCCGGCGCTGGTCGAGCCGGTCGCCCGGGACATCGGCGCGGCGCACGTGGTGTGCACCCGGCCGGAGGTGCGCCGGGGGGTGTTCACCGGCGAGCTGGTCGGCGAGCCGGTGATCGGCGAGGAGAAGCGCCGGGCCGTGCGCGCCCTGCTCCGGGCGTACCCGCACGTCGATCCGGCGGACTGCTACGGCTACGGGGACCACGTCTCCGACCTGCCGATGCTGACCGAGGTCGGGCACCCCGTGGTGGTCGGGGACCCGGACCTGGTCGACCGGGTGCCCGGGGCCCGGCTGCTGCCGGTCGGCAGGCTCCTTCCGGCCGGTGCGCTGACGGTCGGCTCGCTGACGGCCGAGGGCCTGGCCGTAGGTGAGTTGACGCCCGGTGAGCTGACGGCCGGGGTCGCGGCACGCTGATCGCGGGGCTCACCGGCCCTGCACGTAAAGGTCTCGCTTCGGCATGTTGCTGCCGTATTAAAATACCTTCCCAAAGGTATGTGGATGTCCTACGATCACTGCGAAGCATGCCTCCCCTTTGGCCTGTCTCGACGAGGAGACGCCCCAGCAGACCCAGGGAGCGGGACGGCACGGTCCCCGAGGCCGGACGAGCGGCGCGGACAGCCCTCCGTTCGCCCGGCCACGCTCCCGTGTTGCACGTCAGAGGACTCGCCGTGAAGCAAGAGACCGCAACCGTCCGAGCCGGGGAGACCCCGGCACCCCGCACGCCGTCCCCGGAATGGGCCCCGGCCCTGTCCGAGGTCGTGGCCGTGCCGGTCGCCGCACTGCTGCCGGCCGACTCGCCGCGCGCCCGTGGCGAGGACCCGGCGCACCTGAGGGCGCTGGCCGAGCTCGGCCGCGACCTGCCGCCGATCATCGTCCACCGTTCGAGCATGCGGGTGATCGACGGTATGCACCGGCTGCGCGTGGCGGCCGCCGAAGGAAGACCCGACATCCCCGTCCGCTTCTTCGACGGCTCGGAACGCGACGCCTTCGTGCTCTCGGTCCAGAGCAACACCCGGCACGGTCTGCCGTTGTCCCGGGCGGAGCGGACGGCGGCGGCCGGCCGGATCCTCCGCTCCCACGCCGACTGGGCGGACCGGATGATCGCCGAGGTCACCGGCCTGTCCACCAAGACCGTACGGGCGCTGCGAGGGGAGATGGGCGGGGCGATCCCGCACCCGGCGACGCGGATCGGCCGGGACGGCCGCACCCGGCCGCTGGACAGCGCGAGCGGCCGGCTGCGCGCCAGCGAGCTGATCGCCGCCAATCCCCGGGCCTCGCTGCGCGCGATCGCCGACGAGGCGGGCATCTCCCCGGGGACGGTCCGGGACGTGCGGGAGCGGCTGCGGCGGGGCGAGGACCCGGTGCCCGCCGGCCGTCGCCAGGCCCGGCCCGCGGCGATCCGGGCCGTGCCCGAGCCCGTCCCCGCTCCTGCTCCGGCGCCCGCTTCCGGTGACCGGCGCCGCGCTCCCGTCCCGCAGCAGCCGGGCCAGGACCTCGCCCGCACCATGGAAAGGCTGATGAGCGACCCGGCCCTCCGGCTGACCGAGAGCGGCCGGCACCTGCTGCGGATGCTGACCAGCAGCCTGCCCCCGGCCGAGCAGCGGGACCAGCTGGTGCGCAGCGTCCCGCCGCACTGCGCCGGGCGGATCTCCCAGCTGGCCCTGGAATGCGCCGCCGCCTGGCAGGAGTTCGCGCGGCTGGTGGAGACCGCCCGGCCGGACCCCGCCCCCGAGGGCTGGGCCGCCGCGGCGGGCGCGGTCGCCTCCCCGGTGCGGTCGCACGGAGCGGGGAGGGCCGATGCCCCGGCAGCCTGACCACCCGGGCCACCGGCCGGGCCGCCCGGCAACGACGGCCGGGGTGTGCAACCGGGGCCGGTCCCCGGTCGCACACCCGGCCGCGGGGGGAGCCGGACCGGACGGCGCCCCGATCACCCTGCTGGGGCTGCACCCGGCCGGCGGCAGCACGGCCTTCTTCACCGGCTGGCAGCGCACCCTGGGCGAACGGGCGAGGGTCGTCCCGGTCCGACTCCCCGGCCGGGACGCCACCGGCGCCCACTGCCGGGCGGGCCTGCCGGGCCTGGTCGCCGCCCTGGATCGCGATCTCGGCCCGCTGCTCGACCGGCCCCACCTCCTCTACGGGCACAGCATGGGTGCGCTGCTCGCCCACCGGCTGACCCTCTGCAGAGCCGAGCAGGGCCGCCGACTGCCCGAGCGGCTGCTGCTCGGGGCCTACCCGGCTCCCCACCTGCCGCACCCGCTGCACCGCGCGCTGGAGCTCACCGATGCCGAACTGGTGCGCCTGCTCGTCGACTTCGGTGCGCTGCCGGAATCGCTGCGCGCCGACACCCGCTGGCTGGCGGAACGGATCGCCCTCGTCCGGGCGGAGATCGGCCTGTGCGACGCGGTTCCCGGGGGCGCGGTGCGCCGACCGCTGCCGTGCCCGATCGAGGTGTTCTCCGGAATCGACGACCCGCTGGTGACGGCCGCGGGCGCGGCGGCCTGGGCCGAACACGCGGGTGGGGGATTCCATCTGCACCGGCTTCCCGGCGGCCATTTCTTCCCGCGCGATTCACCCGAATCCAAGGGCGCCTTCTTCCGCTGTCTGACCGGCCTGATCGCTCCGCCGGTGGCGGTCTGAACCGGCCCTTCCGGCGCCTTTCCGCAGGCCCGTGCATTCCCTTTTCCCGCGTGCTTCCGGCTTTTCGGTGCCGCAACCGCTCCTATCGGTACGGGTGGGGGAATTCCGGGCTTGCCTGACGGTCCGGCCGGCGGGCAGAGTGATCCCCGTACGGGAGCCGAGATCCGCCGGCACCGCGCGACCGGCCCGGCCGTCGCCCGTGAGTCCGTACCCACTCCGCAGGCCGTGCCCGTGAAGTGATGCGAGGTCAGATCGGCCATTGACCGATGTGACGTGACGTCAGGTCCGTCCTCGGCGGAGCTGCCCGTCGACACCGCCGTCGCCCCGAACCGCCGAAGCGCCCCACGACCTGGGCCCAGGGCGCCGCCCGGCCCGCCCTGCCACCTTCTCCGAGGAAGCCATGACAGACATCGCAGAGCAGACCCGTGCCCGCCGAGCCACCGTCGACGACTACCTGGGGCCAGGAGAGAAACGATTCTTCGGTGAGGGCTACAAGCGGGCGGAACAGCGGCTGACCGACATCCGGGTCGGCGTCGGCCCCGAGGGCGTCGGACACGTCCGCGCCCGGGCCGGCGCCAGCTACCCGGACGACTGGTCGCGCAAGGGCAAGCGCAACCAGCGCCCGCACCTCAGCAGCATCGACGCCCTGCTGCTGGCCGGCGAGACCGCGGAGATCCACCTCGCCCACGTGCTCGGCCTCGACGCCGACCGGCGCAGCACCGCTCGGTTGCGCCGGGTGCGGATGAAGGCCGGCACCAGCCCGGTCGAGGAGGAGCTCGACGAGTTCCCCGTCGAGGCGACCGTCACCGAACTGCCGTACGGCGCGGCCGGTCCGGACATGCGGGTGTCGATCGCCGACTGCCGGGTCGGCGCCATGCGGGTGCAGTGCGAGATCGAGCACCCGGCCGGCGTCGTACGGTCCGAGCCGGGCGCCTACGACGGCCCGGACGCCCTGCTGGGAAGCGCGGTGCTGCGCCCGTACGGGGCGGCGCACAAGGCCAAGTACCAGCTGATCGAGCACCTCTCGGTCGACTTCCCGAACAACTCGGCCTCTGCCACCGTCAGTTCGCGCTTCCGCGAGAGCGAGGCGGCGGACGCCCCGGTCCGCGGGCTGGAGAGCCACAGTCACCGGGCCACCTCGATCCTCGACGTCTTCGTCGCCACGATCCAGCTCGGCCAGATCCTGCTCTACGAGATCGACGGCGTGCCGCGCTCCGAGAGCAACACCCTCTGGATGCGGCAGACCGTCCTCGACATCGCCGAACCGCACCGCCCGGTGACGGCCCCCGAGCCGCTGTCGGTGCACCTGGAGGGCACCGAACTCCTCACCTCGCGCGACGGCGAGACCTGGCGGCTGGTCGACATCGTCGGCCGCCTCCGGCACATGTCGGTCAGGTGCTCGGCCGCCCACCGCCTGCCCTGACGGCCCCGCCGCCCGGCGGCAGCCCCACCACCCCACGCCCCCGCACGGACAGGAAAGACGGACATGACAGCACCCCGCCCCACCACCCCGGCGAGCCGGCCGTGAGCCGCACCGCCGTCCTCGCAGGCCTCGGCGCCATGGTGCCCGAAAGGGTCGTGGACAACGACGAGATCGCCCTGACGATCGACACCGACGACGAGTGGATCCGAACCAGGACGGGCATCAGCCGACGGCACTGGGCCGCCCCCGGCACCGCCACCGGTGACCTCGCCGTGGTGGCCGGCCGACGGGCCCTGGAGTCGGCGGGCGTCGACTCGGTGGACCTGGTGATCCTGGCGACCAGCACGCCCAACCAGCCCATGCCCGCGACCGCCCCGGAGGTGGCCACCCGCCTGGGGATGGCCGGAGTGCCCGGCTACGACCTGTCGGCCGCCTGCGCCGGCTTCGTCTACGGCCTGCACGCCGCGGCCGGCTCGATCGCGGCGGGCCTGTCCGAGCGCGTCCTGGTGATCGGCGCGGACATCTGGTCCACCCGGCTGGACCCTGCCGACCGCGCCACCGCCATCATCTTCGGCGACGGCGCGGGCGCGGCCGTGCTGCGCGCCGGGCAGGCCGACGAGCCGGGCGCCCTGGTCGGCTTCGACCTCGGCAGCGACGGAGCGAACCGGGACCTCGCGGTGCTGCCCGCGGGGGGCTCCCGCCAGCGCTCCGCCCGGGAGCCGCTGCGCGAGGAGGACAACTACCTCGCCATGCGCGGGAAGGAGATCTTCACCCACGCCGTCGACCGGATGGCGGGCTCCTCGGAGGCCCTGATGGCCTCGATCGGCTGGAGCTCCGAGGACGTCGACTGGTTCGTCGGGCACCAGGCGAACGTCCGCATCCTGCACACCGTGGCGGACGTGATGAACGTGCCCCGGGACCAGGTCGTGGTGCACCTCGACAAGGTCGGCAACACCTCGGCCGCCTCGATCCCGCTCGCCCTCACCGACGCCGCGGCCGGGGGGCGGCTCGAACCCGGGCAACGGGTCCTGCTGACCGCCTTCGGCGGCGGGCTCAGCTGGGGCTCGGCGGCGCTCAGCTGGCCCGACATCAAGGTGACCGGCATCGAGACCGTGTGACCCGCGAAGCCCGCCCCTCCCGTACCGCCCGCCCCGTGCGAAAGGACACCCGATGGACCACATCACCGAGCGCGTCATGACCCTCCTGGTGGACAAGTTCTCCATGGACGCCACGATCACCCCCACCACCCCCTTCGCCGACCTGGGGCTCGACTCCCTCGTCCTGCTGGAGCTCTCGGTCATCCTGGAGCGCGAGTACGGTGCCCGCGTCTCCGAGGACGACCTGGCCGAGGCCGGCACCGCGGCCGGCGTCGCCGCCCTGATCACCGCGCACTCCGCCGCCGTCTGACCCCCGCCGCCGCCCCCTCCGGCGCGCCCCCTCCGACGAACAGGAAGTTCTCCCCATGACGCTGAAGAACCGTTCGGGACAAGCCGTCGCGCCCGAACACGTCGACGCACTCCGCGCCACGGTGCGCGGCGAGGTGTTCGCCCGGAGCGACGAGGGCTACGCCCGGGCGCGGCTGGTGTGGAACGGCTACTTCAACCGCCACCCGGGCCTGATCGTGCGCTGCGCCGGCGCCGCCGACGTGGTGGAGGCGGTCCGCTTCGCCACCCGGCACGACATCCAGCTCGCCGTGCGCAGCGGCGGACACAGCTACCCCGGCCACTCCACCATCGACGACGGCCTGGTCGTCGACCTGAGCGGACTGAAGGGCATCCGGGTCGACCTGCAGCGCGGTGTCGCGATCTGCGAGCCCGGCCTGCTGCTGGCCGAACTCGACGACGAGACCTACCGGTTCGGCCTCGCCGTGACCGGCGGCCAGGTCTCGCACACCGGCATCGCCGGGCTCACCCTCGGCGGCGGCATCGGCTGGCTGTGCCGCTCCCGCGGGCTCACCGTCGACAACCTGGTAGCCGCGGACGTCGTCCTCGCCAACGGCGAGGTGCGCCGGGCGAGCGCCGAGGACGACGCCGACCTGTTCTGGGCGATCCGGGGCGGCGGCGGCAACTTCGGCATCGTCACGTCCTTCGAGTACCGGCTCCACCCGCAGGGCGCCTGCCGCACCGGCATCGTCGCCTACCGCGCCGGCGACCACCCGGCCGTCGCCGCCGGCCTGTCCGCCTTCGCCGCCACCGCCCCGGACCGCCTGGCCCTGGCCGTCGGCCTCTTCGACCTGGAGGACGGCGACACGGGCATCGCCGTCCGCTACGTCGACACCGCGCCGGCCGAGGACACCGACGCGCTCGTCGACGCGCTGGCCGGCTTCGGGCCCGAGCCGGTGCTGCGCACCTCCGAGACCATGCCGTACCCGAAGGTCCAGCAGCTCGCCGACGCGGACATGGCCCACCACCGCCGCTACTACACCCGCTCCTTCATGATCGAGACGGTCACGGCCGAGGCGCTGGCCGGTCTGATCGACGGGTTCCGCACCCGGAAGTCGGAGCTGTCCCAGATCGGCATGATGCTCCTCGGCGGCCAGGTCGCCCGGGTCGCCCCGGAGGCCACCGCCTACCCGCACCGCGAGCCCGGCTTCCTGGTCACCCTGCTCGGCGGCTGGACCGAGGAGAAGGACGACTCGGCCAACACCGGCTGGTGCCGCGAGGTCTACGACACCATGCAGCGCTTCACCTCGGGCGGCGTGTACGTCAACGAACTGCTCGACGAGGGCGAGCGGCGCATCGTCGCGGCCTACGGCGCCGACCACTACCGGCGCCTCTCGGAACTGAAGGCGAAGTACGACCCCGCCAACGTCTTCCGGGTGAACCAGAACATCAAGCCCGCCGAGCCGGCCCGAGGCTGAACCCCGCGGGGCCCCGGAACGCGTCCGGGCCGTGGCTCCCGCCACGGCCCGGAAACGCAAGAAGGCCCCAGATGAACTGGGGCCTTCACTGGTGTCCGAGGGGGGACTTGAACCCCCACGCCCGATAAAGGGCACTAGCACCTCAAGCTAGCGCGTCTGCCATTCCGCCACCCGGACCGGGTGTCGCCCTCGCGGCTTCCGATCTCTCGTCCGTCGCGCTGACAGATGTAACTGTAGCAAAGATCGGCTTGGGCTCCCAAAACGGCTCCGGACCGGGTGGCCGGGCCGGAGGCGGGAGCCCGGGCAGGCCTGTGGCGGGGGCGTGACCAGCGGGTTTCGAGGCGGTACGGGGGGGTGGATCGGGATCGGGCGCTGGGGGAGGATGGGCGGACGTGCTCGTACGGCCCGGGTGCAGAGCCTGGGGGTGGCGCGCTGGTGCGTCGGTGCGGGCCCAAGACGAGGAGTGACCGTGAGCGAGCGGAGCGAGTCGGCGGCGCCGAAGGTGACGGCTGAGTCGGAGGTCGCGGAGATCTGTCGCGATCTGATCCGGATCGACACCAGCAACTACGGCGACGGCTCCGGCCCGGGCGAGCGCAAGGCGGCCGAGTACGTGGCCGAGCAGCTCGCCGAGTTCGGGGTGGAGCCGCAGATCTTCGAATCGGCCAAGGGCCGGGCCTCGACCGTGATCCGGATCGAGGGCGAGGACCGGTCCCGCCCGGGCCTGCTGATCCACGGCCACACGGACGTGGTGCCGGCCAACGCCGCGGACTGGACGTACGACCCCTTCGGCGGCGAGATCGCCGACGGCTGTGTGTGGGGCCGCGGCGCGGTCGACATGAAGGACATGGACGCGATGACCCTCGCGGTCGTCCGCGACCGGCTGCGCACCGGCCGCAAGCCCCCGCGCGACCTGGTGCTGGCCTTCCTCGCCGACGAGGAGGCGGGCGGCACGTACGGCGCGCGCTTCCTGGTGGACAAGCACCCCGAGCTGTTCGAGGGCGTGACCGAGGGCATCGGCGAGGTCGGCGGCTTCTCCTTCACGGTCAACGACCAGGTGCGGCTCTACCTGGTGGAGACGGCCGAGAAGGGCATGCACTGGATGCGCCTGACGGTCGAGGGCCGGGCCGGGCACGGCTCGATGGAGAACGACGACAACGCGATCACCGAGCTGTGCGAGGCGGTCGCCAGGCTCGGTCGGCACAAGTTCCCGCTGCGGATCACCAAGACCGTCCGGGCCTTCCTGGACGAGCTGTCCGACGCGCTCGGGGTCGAGCTGGACCCGGAGAACATGGACGAGACGCTGCGCGTCCTCGGCGGCATCGCCAAGATGATCGGCACCACGCTGCGCAACACCGCCCAGCCGACCATGCTCGGCGCGGGCTACAAGGTGAACGTGATCCCCGGTCAGGCCACCGCCCACGTGGACGGGCGCTTCCTGCCCGGCTACGAGGAGGAGTTCCTCGCCGAGCTGGACAGCGTGCTGGGCCCGCGCGTGAAGCGGGAGAGCCTGCACACCGACCGGGCGATCGAGACCAGCTTCGACGGCTCGCTGGTGGAGGCGATGCAGACCGCGCTGCGCGCGGAGGACCCGATCGCCCGCGCGGTGCCGTACTGCCTGTCGGGCGGGACGGACGCCAAGTCCTTCCAGGACCTCGGCATCCGCTGCTTCGGCTTCGCGCCGCTGCAGCTGCCGCCGGAGCTGGACTTCGCCGGGATGTTCCACGGCGTGGACGAGCGGGTGCCGGTGGACGGGCTGAAGTTCGGAGTCCGGGTGCTGGACCGCTTCATCGACGCCTGCTGAGCGCCCCGCGGCACCGCCGCGCCGCTGATCAGGTGACTGGGTCGGCCCGCTCCCGGACTGCCGGGGGCGGGCCGACCGCATTGTCGGAGCGCATGATTGTGGGACGGGCCGAAGGAGATCAACAGAAACGATTCTGTCTGCAATCCCGCGCCGCTAATCTGTGCGAAGCATCACCGTTGCGGGTGAATGGGAAATCTGTTCCGTACCCCGTCCGCCGCAGCGTCGTTCATTCCTGTGCAGCCCGCCGAACGGGTTGCGTTGTCCATACAGGAGGAATGATGAAGGTCAAGAAGATCGCCGCTGTCACCGCCGCCACCGGTGGCCTGGTGCTCGCCGCCGCCGGTGTCGCGTCCGCTCACGGCGGCGCCGGTGCCGATGGTGTGGCCGTGGGCTCCCCGGGTGTCGTCGCGGGCAACCAGATCCAGATCCCGGTCCACGTGCCGGTCAACGTGTGCGGCAACACCGTCAGCGTGATCGGTCTGATCAACCCGGCGTTCGGCAACCACTGCGCCAACGTCTGAGTCAACCTCCGGGCCGCTGAGGCCCGTTGAGCCCGATTCGGTACGGCCCCCGGGCGGCGGACGCGCCGCGCCGGGGGTCTTTGCGCGCTCGGGCCCCGGCTCGTGCCAAGGCCCGGTCCCGGGCCCGTCGCGCGGCGCGGCAAGGCTCCGACGTCCCGATCGCTCGATCAGGTGAAGCTGCTTCGTTCGGCCCAACCTGGCCGTTCGCCTCTCGTTAACTCCTGTGCAGTCAAAGACCTTGCGTGATTGCCGGATATACAGAAATTCCGACTTTCATAAGGTTCACGTCAAGATCGCCACGCCTTCTCGAAACGTCAGGGGAAAAAATGAGGAATGTAGCCAAGAAGGGGATCCTCACCGCCGTGGCCACCGGCAGCGTGCTGGCCTCCACCGCCGGCTACGCCTACGCGGCCGCCGAGGCACAGGGAGGCGCGGCGGGGTCACCGGGCGTCGCTTCCGGGAACTCGGTGCAGGTACCGGTCGAGGTGCCGATCAACGCCTGCGGGAACACCGTCGACGTGGTCGGCGTGCTGAACCCGGCGTACGGCAACCGCTGCGCCAACGTCGACGCCGGCCGGCACACCGCTCCGAAGCCCGGCCACACCGGTCGGCCCGGCGGCAGCGACAGCTCCGGCACCGGCGCGAGCCGCGGTCCCTCCGCCTCGGGCGCCTCCGCCAGTGGCACCACCGCGGGCTCGCCCGGGGTGGTCTCCGGCAACAGCGTCCAGGCCCCGGTGCACGTCCCGGTGAACGCCTGCGGCAACTCCGTGAACGTGGTCGGCCTCGGCAACCCGGCCTTCGGCAACGAGTGCGGCAACGTGGCCCACCCCGCCCCGAAGCCGACCGACGACTACCCCGGGGACCACACCCCGTCCACCCCGTCCACCCCGTCCACCCCGCCGTCCGGCGGCGACACCGTCCCGGGCGGCCCGCGCAACGGCGGCCCGTCCGCCAGCGCCTCTCCGAGCACCCCGGCCGCCGCCCGCACGAGCGCCCCGGCCACCCCCGCCGCGCAGAACGTCGCCGAGGGCGGTCAGCTGGCCCACACCGGGGCCGGCGGAGTCGAGGTGCTCGGCGCCGCCGGGCTCGCGCTGCTGATCGGCGGCGGTGTGCTCTACCGCCGCGCCCGCGCCGGCGCCCGCTGAGCCCTCCCGCCGGGTGAGCCCCCCTGCCGGCTGAGCTCCCCGACCGCTCGGCGGCACCCCTCGCCGGAAGGGCGTCGGCGACGCACCCGCCGATGAGACGACGCACCCGCGGCCGCCCGTCGAACAACGGGCGGCCGCGGGTGCGTCAGAGTCCGGCGTGCGTGGCCCGGGCCGACCGGACCGCGTCCGTCACCAGCTCCGGACCTGCCGGATGATCCGCCGCTTCAGCCGGACCGTCCGGCTCCCGTCGGGGAACAGCCTCAGCCGGTCGAGCTCCCAGTGCCCGTACTCGGCGTGCTCGGTGAGCAGTTGGCGTGCCGCGTTGCGCGACGTCCCGCGCGGCATGCGCAGCGACTGGTACTCGTACTCCGGTTGCCGGACCGGCTTCGGTGGGGTCAAAACGCTCCTCCTGAGGATCACTCGCAGGCAAGCCTACGGCCTGCCACGGACAGTCGGCCCGGGTATTTCCGGCCGTCCTCCCGTCCCGCCGCGGCGGTCCGACGGCCCTCGCCCCGGACACTCGTCTGACAGTCCATCAGTTCCGTTGTCCTTGTGGAGTGAATACCCCGATACCGGCGCGTGCAGCCGCACCCGAACGGCCCCGGCGGACCGGCTGTGCGCCCTTCGCGCCCGCCCCACGCCGGTTCTGCCGGTGGACAGAAACCCCCGAATCGGACATCAGGGGGGAAGTTGCGGTGAAATCGCGGGTGTAGGTGACAACCGCTGTGCGTACCGGCGCCGCGGGGAGATAGCGTCTGCACCATGTCTGATGCCGCGCAGCCCACCATTGCCGAGGTACGCGC
This sequence comes from Kitasatospora sp. NPDC059648, assembly GCF_042734825.1. Classification (NCBI taxonomy): domain Bacteria; kingdom Bacillati; phylum Actinomycetota; class Actinomycetes; order Kitasatosporales; family Streptomycetaceae; genus Kitasatospora; species Kitasatospora sp. NPDC059648. The sequence continues at coordinate 21,429 of NZ_JBHWDU010000094.1, forward strand.
CGCCGCTGAGGCGGTCAAGGCCGCCATCGACCGTCATCTGGAAGCGGTGTCAAGCCCCAACGCAGCCGATGATCCCGACGTGTCCGCTGCCTACGAGCAGCTCGCGACGGCGGCCATCGCCTACGACCAACTCCTGTACGAGGTCTACGACGAGGTCACTCCCTTCGAGATCCCCGGCGACGAGGGACCGGGCGGCTACCACGGCCCGGAACAGCCCGAGGCGATCAGCGTGCTGATCCGCCGCGACTACCACGTGGTCGATCCCAAGCGGTTGCGCGCGCAGGCCGAGCGGCTCGACGATTCGCTGACCCCGGGCGGCGCCGGCGGCGTGAACGCCGCGATCGGCGTGCTGTTCGGCGAGTACGAACCGGACGAGATCGCCGCCCGCAGCGAGGAGTTCGGCCTGGAGGAGGCGGACTCGACGCTCTGGGTCGCGGCGACCGAGCCGACCGAGCCGGGGGAGTGGCTGCCGGAGCCCTTCGAGCACGCCGACCCGCAGCTGCTGATCTGCCGGTTCGACGTGAGCGAGGTCTACGACGACGAGGACCCCGACGACTGACGTCGCTCCCACGCGCGGAGGGCGGGCCCGGGAGCACCGGGCCCGCCCTCCGCGCGTGGACCGAAGGACACGCCTCAGTCCGCGGCGGCGGCGTTCTCCGCGAGGATCGCCCGCAGCCGGGTGGTGCGCGGCCGCGCCGGGCGCTCGGCGACGGCCTGGACGAGCGCCGGGCCCGCCGCGTGGACCACGGACAGGTGCCGCTCGCCGCGCCCGAACGCGGTGTAGACCCACTGCCGGGAGAGCGCGGGCCCGGCGTCCTCCGGCACCACGACCACCGCGGCGGGCCAACGGCGGCCCAGCGCCTGGTGGACGGTCAGCGCCCAGCCGTGCCGCAGCCGACCGGCCTCGGCGGGCGGAACGGTCCGGCGCGAGCCGTCCGGGTACTCCAGGTGCAGCCCGGCGGCGTCGCCGTCCAGCACCCGGGCCGGGCGGACGACGCCGGGCGCGGGGGACTCCACCACCCGGTCGCCCGGGTCGAAGCCGCCGAACCGGCCGGGGCCGGGGTTCAGCCGGGCCTTGGCGGCGGCGTTCAGCGCGCGCGTACCGGCCGGGCCGCCGTGGCCCGGGGTGAGCAGCACCACCTGCTCGGCGGGGATGCCGAGGGCGCGCGGGATGGAGTCGGTGAGCAGCTGGACGGCGCGGTGGACGGCCTCGCCGCCGTCCTTGGCGGTCAGGATGACCACCTCCTTGTCCGGCGCCTCGACGGGCTGCAGTTCGCCGATGCCGACCCCCGAGACCAGCTCGCCGATCGGGCCGAAGTCCGGGGTGCGGGAGGCGACCGCCGGGCAGACCTTGGCGGCCAGCAGGTCGGCGAAGAACCGGCCGGGGCCGGCCGACCAGAGCTGGCCCGGGTCCCCGCTGAGGACCAGCCGGGCGCCGTCGGCGAGCGACTCCAGCACGGTGGCGGCCAGCTCGACGTCCAGCAGCGGCGCGTCCAGCACGATCAGGAGGTCCAGGGCGAGCGTGCCGTCGGCCGCGCGGCCGGGGCCGGCCGTACCGGACAGCAGTTCGGCGAGGGTCACCACCGGGGCCCCGGCGTCGCCGAGGGCGGCGAAGGACCCCTTGCCCTGGTCGGTCCAGGCGGCGGCCCAGGCGCGCAGCCCGAGCCCCGTGGCGGCGGCCAGCAGTGCGGCAGGTTCGGCGCGGGCCGCCTCGCCGCCGGTGTGGAGCACCAGGGCGTTCCCGGCGACGGCCCGGATCAGGGCGGTCGCGGAGGAGGACGGCGCCGCCTCGGCGGCGGCCTCCCAGGCGGCGGGACCGGGGGAGACGGGCGCGGCCCCGGCGGACTCCTCCGACGCCGACTCCTCGGTGCCCTCGACCTCGGTGCCCTCGACCTCGGTGCCCTCGACCTCGGCGTCCTCGCCGGGGACGAAGGAGGCCATCAGCTGGAGCAGCTTCTCGGCGAGGCTGTCCTCCGCCATCGCCAGCGCCTCCAGCGCGAGCAGCGTGCGCGTCGGCGGCTCGTCCTCGTCGCCGCCCGCCGTGTGCGCCTCGGCTCCGCTCAGCTCCTCCTGGAACGGCAGCACCCGCCCGTCCGCGACGGCCTCCTCGATGGCGGCGGCCGGCTCGGGAATCCGGAACCGGTCGAGCCCGGCGGCCACCTCGGACAGTTCCTGGGCGGAGTGCCCGCGCAGCGCCGCCTGCTCCAGCAGCCAGACCACCAGGGCCCGGGCGCGGAGGGGGTCGTCCGGGCCGACCGAGGCCCCGAGCAGGCCGCGGGCGAAGTGGTCCGCGTGCTCGGGGCGCACGCCGGGCAGTGCGAGGACCGCCCAGGGGTCCTCGCGCAGCCGCTCGGCGGCGTCCTCCCCGAACTCCGCGACGGCGGCGGCCGCCAGCTCGGCCGGTGCGCCACCGGAGGTCAGCACCTCGGCGGTGGCGCGGAGCGCGTCGCCGTGCCGCCGGTCGGGCACCACCGAGGCCGGAGCGGCCGGAACAGCCGGAGCGGCCGGGGCAACCGGAACAGCCGGAGCGGCCGGAGCCGCCGGGGCGTGAACCGGAGCGGCCTGTTCGGCCGACTCCGGCTCCGACGTCTCGGACTCCGGAGCCTCCGCCATCGAGGCCTGCGCCCGCGCGGCACCGGCCCGCGCGGCACTCGCCCCGGCGTCCTCCGGCTGCATGCCGCGGATCCGCTGCGCCAGCTCCGCGAACTTCGCCGCCTTCTCCTCCTGGGTCAGCCGGGCCCCGGTGGTCACCTCCGGAGCGCCGTTCCCCGTGTCACTCATCGTCGTCCGCTCCAAAGCTCACTCCACCGCACGTTCTCTCGACAACCCGCTCCGGGGCTACAGCTCCGTCCACCCCTGGTCCGGGTAGCGGTGCACCGGCGACGAGATGTCGTCCAGCGCGCCGCGGATCTCACCCGGAAGCGTAAGCGCCTCCACCGACAGCGCCGCCTGCAGCTGCGCCACCGTGCGTGCCCCGACCAGTGCGCTGGCCACCCCGGGTCGGTCCCGGACCCAGGCCAGCGCGACCGCGAGCGGGCTGCTGGCCAGCCCGTCGGCGGCGGTGGCGACGGCGTCCACGATCCGCCGGGAGCGCTCCCCGAGGTACGGCTGGACGAACCCGGACAGGTACGCCGAGGCACCGCGCGAGTCCTGCGGGACACCGTGCCGGTACTTGCCGGTGAGCACCCCGCGCCCGAGCGGTGAGCCCGCCAGGATCCCGACCCCGGCGTCCAGTGCGGCGGGCAGCGCCTCGCGCTCGATGCCTCGCTGGAGCAGCGAGTACTCCAACTGCGCCCCGGCCAGCGGCATCCGGCCGTGGTGGGCGCCCTGCCAGGTGGCGGCCTTGGCGAGCTGCCAGCCGCTGAAGTCGCACACCGCGGCGTAGCGGGCGCGGCCGGAGGAGACGGCGATGTCGAGGGCGCTGAGGGTCTCCTCGACCGGGGTCATCGGGTCGAACGCGTGCACCTGCCACAGGTCGACGTAGTCGGTGCCGAGCCGGCGCAGCGAGGCGTCCAGGGCGGCGAGCAGGTGGCCGCGCGAGCCGTCGAAGCGGCGGGCGGACTCGGGGACGCTGCCCGCCTTGGTGGCGATGACGAGTTCGGAGCGCGGGACCAGGCTGTCGGTGAGGCGGGAGATCAGGTACTCGGCGCCGCCGTCGGCGTACACGTCGGCGGTGTCGACCAGGTTGCCGCCGGCGTCGACGAACTCCTTGAGCTGCTCGGCGGCTTCGTGTTCGTCGGTGTCGCGGCCCCAGGTCATGGTGCCGAGACCGAGGCGGGAGACCTGCAGGCCGGTACGGCCGAGGTGACGCTTTTCCATCGGACTGGCCCTCCACTGGCCGGGTGGCACCGGTGGCCCCGGTAGCCCAGTAAACGCGCAGGTGGGGTGAGCGCTCCCCACGTCGGCTGAGCGTAGCGGCCGGTGCCCGGACAGGGGCGCAGACCCGCAGAACGATCATTCACTCGTCCGCTCGCCGGGCCCGCTGTGACCCGGACCACTGCTACCCGTCAGTAGCCTGACCCGCGCGGACACCACTACGCTCGACCACCAAACCCATCCGACTGGAAGGTTCGGCACATGCGACTCGGCATCAACCTCGGCTACTGGGGACTCGGCATGGATGCCGACAACATCGCGGTGGCCCAGGAGGCGGACCGGCTCGGCTACTCGGTCTGCTGGGCGGCCGAGGCGTACGGCTCGGACGCCGCGACCGTGCTGAGCTTCGTCGCCGCGAAGACCGAGCGGATCGACGTCGGTTCGGCCATCTTCCAGATCCCGGCCCGCACCCCGGCGATGTCCGCGATGACCGCCGCGACCCTGGACACGCTCTCCGGCGGCCGTTTCAGGCTCGGCCTCGGCGTCTCCGGTCCGCAGGTGTCCGAGGGCTGGTACGGCGTGAAGTTCGACAGGCCGCTCGCCCGCACCCGCGAGTACGTGGAGATCATCCGCAAGGCGATGTCCCGCGAGCGCCTGGTGCACGAGGGCGCGCACTGGACCCTGCCGCTGCCCGGCGGCCCGGGCAAGCCGATCAAGCTGACCGTGCACCCGGTGCGCGAGCACATTCCGCTGTACATCGCCGCGATCGGCCCGAAGAACCTGGAGCAGACCGGCGAGATCGCCGACGGCTGGCTCGGCATCTTCTTCGCCCCCGAGCACGCCGCGCTCTCCCTCGACCCGCTGAAGGCCGGGCGCGCCAAGGCCGGCAAGTCCCTGGACGGCTTCGACCTCTGCCCGACCGTCGCCATCGCCGTCGGCGAGGACATCAAGGCGGGCGTCGACTCCCAGCGCTCCTACACCGCGCTCTACATCGGCGGCATGGGCAGCAAGGAGAAGAACTTCTACAACCAGCTCGCCCGGCGGATGGGCTACGAGCAGGCCGCCGACGAGATCCAGGAGAAGTACCTCGCCAAGGACTACGCGGGCGCCGCGGCCGCCGTCCCGCACGACCTGATCGACGCCACCTCGCTGATCGGCGACACCGCGCGGATCGCCGACCGGATGCAGGCCTACGCCGACGCGGGCGTCACCACGCTCACCCTGGCCCCGGCCGGTTTCACCCTGGACGAGCGGATCCGGGCGCTGCGCACCGGCGTCGAGGCGCTGGAGCGGGCCGGACTCGCGTAACAACCGGACGCGGGCGGCACTACAGCCAGTCGTGCCGCTTGAACACCCGGTGCAGCACCACGCAGACCGCCGCCATCAGCGACAGCACCGCCGGGTACCCCCAGGGTTCGTGCAGCTCGGGCATGACGTCGAAGTTCATCCCGTACACGCCCGCGATCATGGTCGGTACGGCGGCCAGCGCCGCCCAGGCGGAGATCTTCCGCATGTCGTTGTTCTGCTGCACGCTCACCTGCGCCAGGTTGGCGCCGAGGATGTCGGACAGCAGCCGGTCCATGCCGTCCACCTGGTCGTTCACCCGGGCCAGGTGGTCGGCGACGTCCCGCAGGTAGGGGGCGGTCTCCGCGCGGACGAACGGGGCGCCGCGCTCCAGCCTCAGCATCGGCTCCAGCAGCGGGGAGGCGGCGCGCCGGACGGTCATCACCTGGCGTTTGCACCCGTAGATCCGCCCGGCGGCGTCGCGGTCGACCCGGCCGGGGGCGAAGACGTCCGCCTCCAGTTCGTCCAGGTCGGCCTGCAGCGCGGCGGCCACCTCCACGTAGCCGTCCACCACGGTGTCGCAGACCGAGTGCAGCACCGAGCTGGGCCCGTACCGCAGCAGTTCGGGCTCCTGCTCCAGCCGGGCCCGCAGATCGCCGAGCGGGCTGTCCGCGCCGTGCCGGACGGTCATCACGAAGTCGGGGCCGAGGAAGACCATCACCTCGCCGCTGGTGACGGCGTGGCTCTCGGCGTGGTGGCCGAGGGTCTTGAGGGCGACGAACAGCGAGCCCTGGTAGGCCTCGACCTTGGGGCGCTGGTGGGCGCTGACGGCGTCTTCGACGGCCAGCGGGTGCAGCGCGAACTCCTTGCCGACCCGGTCGAGTTCCTCGGTGGTGGGCTCGAAGAGGCCCATCCAGACGAAGGCCCCCGGCCCGGCCTCGCGGGCAGCGGTGAGCGCGTCGGTCAGATCCTCGGAGGCCCCGATCCGGCGGCCGTCCTGGTACGCGGCGCAGTGGACGATCATGCGGGCCATTGTTCCCCGGGAACGCCGGACGATGCGGGAGCCTGCGCGACGACCCGAGCCGCAGCAGCGGCTGGGCGGCGCCCGCGGCGGCGGTTCGACCGGGAACCGGGCCCCACCGCCGCGCCCGGAGGCCGTAGGCTGAGCCCCATGCCCACCTTGCTGCTCGTCCGCCACGGCCGCTCGACCGCGAACACCGCAGGGATCCTGGCCGGTTGGACCCCCGGTGTGGACCTGGACGACACCGGGCGCGCCCAGGCCGCCGCGCTGGCCGGCCGGCTGGCCGCGATCCCGCTGGTGCAGGCCGTCAGCAGCCCCCTGGAGCGCTGCCGGCAGACCCTGGAGCCGCTGCTCGCCGTCCGCCCCGAGCTGGGCCCGCCGGCCGAGGACGAACGGCTGGGCGAGTGCCACTACGGCGAGTGGACCGGCCGCCCGCTGGCCGAACTGGCCAAGGAGCCGCTCTGGCGCACGGTGCAGGACCACGCCGCCGCCGCGGCCTTCCCGGGCGGCGAGTCGCTGCGCGAGCTGAGCCACCGCACGGTCTCCGCGGTCCGCGAGTGGAACGCGAAGATCGCCGCCGGGCACGGCGAGGACGCGGTCTGGGTCGCCTGCTCGCACGGGGACGTGATCAAGGCGGTGGTGGCCGACGCGCTCGGCCTGCATCTGGACCACTTCCAGCGGATCAGCGTCGAGCCCTGCTCGGTCACCGCCATCCGCTACACCCCGCAGCGGCCCTTCGTACTCAGGATGGGCGACACCGGCGACCTCTCCTCGCTCGCGCCCAAGCCCTCCGCCGCCCCGGCCGCTCCGGCCGGCGACGCGGTGGTCGGCGGAACGGTCTGAGCTGCGCGCGGCACTGCCCGGACCCGCGGGTGCCACCGCGCCCGCGGCCTCCGGCTCGGCTCCCCGGCCGGGCCCCGGAGGTCGTAGGGTGACTGATGAGTGCCCGTAGTTGCCGAGTGCCCCGTAGTTCGACCCCCGCCCGTTGAACGACCCCGCCCCGTTGGACAACCCCGCGATCCCGCATGGCGGATCCGCACCGACCGACACGATCCGGAGCTAGAGCGTGCCCCGTCAGGTCTTCTTCTACGACCAGCCCGAACGGTTCGTGGCCGGCACCGTCGGCCAGCCCGGCGCCCGGGCGTTCTACCTGCAGGCCAGCGCCCGGGGCCGGATCACCAGCGTGCTGCTGGAGAAGAACCAGGTCGCCGCCCTCGCCGAGCGGATCGAGGAGGTCCTGGACGAGGCGCTGCGGCGCAGCGGCGGCGACGCCTCGATCCCGGCCACCGCGCCCAAGGACCTGCTCGACACCGCCCCCCTGGACCTCCCGCTGGAGCAGGAGTTCCGGGTCGGCACCATGGCCCTGGCCTGGGACAGCGTGGACGCCTGCCTGGTGGTCGAGGCGCAGGCGCTGGTGGAGGACGAGGAGGAGGACGCCGAGGAGGCGGTCTTCCGGGACGACGAGAACGGCCCGGACATGCTGCGGGTGCGGCTGACCGGCGCGATGGCCCGGGTGTTCGCCAAGCGCGCGCTGGACCTGGTCGCGGCCGGTCGCAGGCCCTGCCCGTTCTGCAACCTGCCGCTGGACCCGGAGGGCCACCTGTGCCCGCGCGCGAACGGCTACCGGCGCTGAACACCGAGACCCCGCCGCAGGCCGACCCGGCGGCGGCCGCCGCCCTCGCCGCCGACGCGCCGACCGCCCTCGCGCTGCTGCGCCAGGGCGCGCTGACCGTGCACGGCCGCCTCACCGAGGCCTCCAACGCCGCGCTGTACTGCACCGTCGAGCACGGCTCGCTGAGCGCGCAGGCCGTCTACAAGCCGGTGGCCGGCGAGCGCCCGCTCTGGGACTTCCCGGACGGCACCCTGGCCGGCCGGGAGGTCGCCGCGTACGAGCTGTCCGCGGCCACGGGCTGGGAGCTGATCCCGCCCACCGTGCTGCGCGAGGGGCCGCACGGGCCCGGCATGGTGCAGCTGTGGGTCGAGCCGGACCCGCAGGCCGAGCCGCTGCTGGCGCTGCAGGACCCGAACGGCCCGGAGGCGGGCTGGCTGCCGATCGTCCGGGCCGAGGTCGAGGACGGGCGCACCGCGCTGCTGGTGCACCACGACGACCGGCGGCTGCGCCGGCTGGCGGTGCTGGACGCGGTGCTCAACAACGCCGACCGCAAGGGCGGCCACCTGATCCCCGCCGCCGACGGCCGGGTGTACGGCATCGACCACGGTGTCACCTTCAACACCGAGGGCAAGCTGCGCACCCTGCTCTGGGGCTGGGCGGGGGACCCGCTGCCCGCCGAGGCGCTGGAGGTGCTGTCCCGGCTGGCCCGGGAGCTGGAGGGCGAGCTGGCCGAGCGCCTCGCCCCGCACCTGACCGGCGCCGAACTGGACGCCACCCGCTCCCGGGTGGCCGCGCTGCGCAGCTCGGGCCGGCACCCGCTGCCCTCGGCGGACTGGCCCGCGATCCCCTGGCCGCCGGTCTAGGTCCAATGCCGGTGACTTAGGTCGCGTCCGCTCTGGTGATCGTGGTGACTGCGGGGGTTGGTGGCGGCCAGTCGCGGTGTTGGGCGCGTTTGAGGG
>NZ_JBHWDU010000095.1:0-21853 GCF_042734825.1 Kitasatospora sp. NPDC059648
TGGCTTCTTCTTCCCCATGCTCTCCATGATGGACATCATCCTTACCGGGGCCGAAGCCCCTGATCAGGGGTGTCCGTCAAAGCGAATCAAGCCCACGCAAGTGCCAGATCGAGAAGACGGTCGGCGCGGTCATCCAGGGCCAGGCGCTCGCGGAAGTCCGCCAGCACGCTGTGGTGGAAGCCGGGATCGTCCAGCTCCATGGCCAAGGCGTACTTGAAATCGATACGGCAGCGGACCGCTTCCGCCGCTTGCCGGTCCGACAAGCCGAGCAGGAACTGCAGCACGCAGACGGTGGCCAACTGGGCGGGCGAGATGCCAGGGCGTCCATCGCGCGGGTACCAGCCCGCGAAGTCCTCGTCGCACCACAGCCCGTCCAGCCGGTCTCTGACCCACATCGCGGTCGTACCGCTCGGGTTGCTCGCCCGCGCGATCTGCGCGGTCAGAGACGGGACTTGCTCACCGGAACGGGGGCGGAGCGACAACTGACACCTCGACAACTGCATCGGTCTTCGATCAGCCCCGAGCATGCCCGCTGATCAGGCGGGCACACCGGGAAACTCCAAGATCCCCGGCAGAGTCAAGGTGAGAACAGGTGGGTGCTGCGGCCCCCGTCGATCAGCTGGGTCCACTCCTGGTGGAGCATGCCCGCCAGCGAGTCGTAGCCGCGGCGGCGGAACTCACGCTCGACGGCCGCGGGGTCCCATTGCGCGCTGCCGGTGTGGAAGTCGAAGCGGACGTCATCGGTTGCGGTCTCCAGCACAGTGACGTGCCAGCTCCCGCCGGGCGTGCGGGACGGGTAGGTGAGGGCCAGGAGCGGGGCGCCGGCCTCACGGGCGGCACGCAGGGCCGCGTGGACGGGCGCGCCCAGCTCCGCGACGGGGACGGACGGGTCTGGCAGGTAGCGGCTCATGTCATCGCTCCACGGGGCATCGGTCCTTTGCCGGTCCAACGATGCCGACGCCGTGCCGTAGCGGCCCCGCTGGTGGATGTGACCTGTTGTCGCTGGCTGGGGTGTTTTTGGCTGTTTTGGGTGTTTCTCCCTGGGTCGGTTGGGCCGGTTTCCGGGGGTGGGGGTGGGTTGGCGGGGGTGCGTTCGGGGGCTGGTTTTGGTTGCTGTGTGTGTTTGTGTCCGGGTGGGAATGTGGGTTTCCCGATGTTTTTCGACGCCGTTTCAACATCGTTTATACGGGCCCTTTTCTATGTGGCCGCGTCGGGTTTTCGGTGGTGTTATGCGTTGGATTTTCCGGGGGGGGGGGTGCCCGGTGCTGCACTCGGTACGGCTGGTGCTGCACCGGTGCTGCACCCTGCCGCTGCACTGGTGCTGCTCCTGTGCCGTTGCGGTGCGTGCGGCGGCTGTGCGCGGGTGTCTGCGGTGCGGTGCGGGGTCTGTGGGCGGGTTCCTCGCGCGGGGCATCGAGGGGCGGTGCTGCGCCGGCTTGATGGCTCGCGCGTGGCGTGGAGTCGACGCCGCCCCGTCGCTTGATGCCCCGCGCGTGGCTTTGAGCGGGGGTGATTGCGCGGCAATCAGCCGGCTGTCCGTGGGCTGCTGTTGGGGCCTCGCTGTCCCCGCCGCTCCGCTGCTGGGCCCCGCTGCGTGCTGCTGTGCCGTGTGGCCGGGCCTGTTCCAGAAATCTGGAACGGGCCTGGAGCGGGGGGTGTCGGGCGGTGTCCCAGCCGTGTCCTAGCTCCGTCTCAGCTGGTCTGTTAAGTCCGTTGTGCTGGGACGGTCCCAGGCTGTTTCTCCTGGTGGGGGCATTGCTCGTCGGGTGCTGGGACAGGCTGGGACAGGCGCCCGGGGTCGGGTCGCTTGGGTCGCTGGGCACCGGCCGCCGGGGCGCCGTCCAAGCCGCCCCTTGCCGGGTCCTGGCCGCCGTCCTGGTCGGCAAGGGCCAACAGGAACGAGTACGCCGCCGAGATAGCTCAGCGACTATGAGCATTCCCAGAAGAAGCGTCCTTCGCGGTGATCAGGGCTGACGAAGGCAAATCCGTGCCCGTAGCCGAAGTTGAGGAAGTACGGGTCGTCCTCAGCTTCGCCAGCGTCGCTGATCTTGAAGAGGAACTGCCAGGGGGACTCGACCCGCGCGTAGCAGTTGGGGTAGCAGGCGGCACCACCGAAGTAGTCGTGCAGATCTTCGCCGCCAGGAAGCTCGACGTCAGGACCCTCGCCACGCATGCTCCGCTCCCATACGGCCTGCTCATCGATCGAACGGTCGACCTCTGGCGATACCGGTTGCAGGTCGACGTGCCACTCGACAGGGATCTCCGACTCGTCAGGCCCCCAGCGCCAGAGCGTCCGCCCGTACGTTCCCGGCGGCCCGATGACGGCGAAGGAGGGGATGCGGCCGCCGGGCTGAATCAGCAGCACGCCGTCTCCGGCCTCCGGGTTCATCCCGCCCATGATCTGGTCCTCCTCGTCGAGGAAGAGGTAGGCCATGCGGAACTCGTCGCCGGGAATGGGGAACTGGCCGATGAACACCAAGGGCGCGTTGGTGCGCGGGTCCACAGGCCAGGTGGGTTCGGACAGCCAGACCGGATCGCCGCCGAGCTTCGCCACCGGATCGGTGATCGGTCCCTCGGGCACCCGAAGGACCATCTGCCGGCGCGGTAGGAAGGCAGCATCGTACGGCCCAGCCGCCTGCCCTGTGGGACGCGTGATCATGCCGTGGACCTTACGACACCGTGCTGACGAACCTTCGCCGACCACCGCATTCGAGGAGCTGGTGCTGATTCAGCACCACCGAATTTCGGAGGCCGCCAGGCCCCACCACGACCCCAGCACGACCCCTCCCCGCTGCGCGCGTTGGTCTGCTACGGCTTGGTGCGCGCGGCGGCTGCCCCGCTGTACCTGGGTCGGCGGCCGTCGGCATGGGTTCAGGGGCTGTGGTGGGTGGTGTGCCCGGGCAGGGGGCCGTAAGCGGCGCAGAAGGCGCAATCACAGCTGGTCATGGAGTTGGCCTGGCAGTGGGCGGTGGGCCAGTACGGGGACGCGCAGGGGCCGGGGTCGACAGGGGTGTCGTCGCTGGGCAGGGTGCGGTGGCACCAGCCGCACTGGATCGCGGCCGGCACGCCGGCCTGACGCAGGCACCGTGCCGCGCGGGCGGCGATGTCGAACGGGATGTCCGACTGGACGGTGGTGGGCGCGCTGTCCAACAGCTGTCGGCTGCGCCACAGGCTCAGCCCGGTGACCGTGCGGACCGCTTTGAGGGCCGTCGGGTCGTGAGGGGAGTTGCCGGCCAGCAGGACTGTGAAATCCGGGTCCTCCACGGATGCCCCTCGTCGGTCGGAGTTGTGCCCGGTGCCGGTCGATCGTCCTGGCAGGCTGTCAGGCCACGGGTTTTCGCTTCGCCGGGGCGGCGGCCTGGTCGGTCATGGCACCAGTTCCAGCATTGATGCCGGTGGCAGTGACGGGGTGGCGGCGGCTGCTTCCACCGTCTGCCAGTTGTCGTCGGTGAGGAGTTCGACGATGACCGCAGGCGGTAGGGCCGGATGACCGGCGGCGATGGGCCTGGCCTGCTGGTCGGTCAGGCACACGAGCAGGGCCGGGGCCGTCGCGTGGCGGTGGCGGGCGATTTCGCGGAACGCTTTGTGCACCGGCGGCCGGTATCGGGCCAAGTCCTCTAGCAGGGCAGGTGTCGCGTCGGGATTGGCTGCCACCTTCGCGGCGACTCGCGCTCCGTGCTGTTCGACCATCGCCCGCAGCCGGGTTTCGGAGAGCCCTGGGTGCGGTGCGATGGATTTGACCACTTTGGCGTCGGGGTCGCGGGCCAGCGCGTCGCGGATTTCGGCCGGCAGGTCGCGGCGCTGGGCCAGGAGCATCCGCACGGTCGCATCCGGTGAGGCGGCCAGCTCTTCGACCTCGGCCAGACAGGCCGCGGCGATGCGCGGCAGCAGGGGCGAGCCGAGCCGGGTGACGCCGGCAAGGTGGGCGAGGACGTCGAGTGGCAGGCGCGGGTGGTGCGCGAGCCGGCGCTGGACGTCGTGGCCGCGGTCGGTGGCCAGGGTGCGGATCAGGGCCTCGTCGATCGCGGGATTGTCCGCGAGCCGGGCACGGACCCAGGGGACGGGATCCTCGGCGAGTCGCGCGTGCACCTGGGGCGGCAGGTCGGGGCGGGCGGCCAGTTCCTGGCGCAGCAGCACCGAGGGGTGGTCGGCGAAGAGCGCGGCGACGGCTGCGGGGGTGGCCGGGTTACGCAGGGCCGCCTGCTGGATGTCGTGTACGGCGGACTCGTGGGAGCCCTCGCAGGCAGCTCCCGGCGGCAGCTCGCAGTCGGGCTCCGGACAGAGCGGGTCGTGGACGAAAGGGGTCGTCTTACGGTCGCAAACCAGGCAGGACCGAGCCGCGGGCAGCCCTTCGCCGGTCAGCAGCGCCGCCAGTAGGGCCGGTGGCGTCGCCTCGTTGGCCGCCGCCGCGCGGCGGACCTCGGTGTGCGGGTGCCGTGCGAGCCGGGCGGCGAGGTCCGACCTCGTCCACAGCGCGAGTTCCTCGACGACCCGCACCTGCGGGTCCGCGGCGAGCGTCAGCGCCACGTCCGGCGGCAGATCGGGGCAGGCGGCCAGCTTCTCCCGGTGTTCCACCAGGGGACCGGTGGCGAGCAGGCGCCCCCACAGCGGCCTGCCAGCGCCTTCTTCGAGCAGGGCGAGCGCCGCGCGCGGCTGTACGGCGGGGTCGACGTCGGCGGCGCTGAGCCGGCCCTCGTACGCGAGCCGTACCGCGGCCTCCTCGAAGCGGGAGGCCAGCGCCTTCACCTGTGCACGACTGAGGTCCGGGCGGCAGGCCAAGGCCTCGGCGAGGTCAGCGTCCGCCACCGCGATCAGCCGGTCGACCAGTTCGCAGGGCAGAGCCAGGTTGGCGGACAGCCCGTACAGGACGTGATTCACAGGCGAGCATCCTGCCCGACGCACGATCGGACGGCTCGTGAATTTCGGCGTTGCCGACCACGACACCGCCCTCCAGCACGCACTACGCCGTGAGCGCCACCACCGGGACATCGCTGCCGGCCCCCTCTCGCTGCGCCGCGGCCTTGGCCTGTCCTGGGGATCGCTTCGATGAGGGCCCGGCGGACGACCACCGTCCTGGAGATGCTGTCCGCCCACGTCTGGCGCGGCGCGTGGACGACCGGCCGCACCAGCCAGGCACCGGTGGGAAGCACGGCCAGGTCGTGCAGCAGCCCCCGCACGATCGACCGGGCCACACCGACGGGAGCCCCCGTCTCCTCGTCCACCGTCACCACCCCCGCCGGCCTCTGCCCCAGGCTCTCCTCGGTCCGGCCGCGCTCCGCCCACTGCACCACCAGCCGTGCCGCCAGGCCTTTGCCCGCGCCCGGGTAGCCTTCGAGGCGGGAGCGGCCCACGCCAGGTGGCCGAACTCGATTGCGCAACAGGGAGGTTGGCGCCGCGCGGGGTGGGCATGGCTGATCCGGGGGCCATGGGACCGAGGGGGACGGATCCAATGCGTACGACCATGCCTGCGGGCGGACCGGACAGACCCGACGCGGCCGGGACGGGGGTTGCAGACCGATTGGGGGCGAGCCCGGCCCACCGGGCGGCACCGCGCCGGGCCCGGGCCGGTCTGGCGGCCCAGTTCGTCCTGCAGTTCCTCTACATCCCGCTGGGGATCGCGCTGGTGTTCGCGTTCCTGTTCATGATGGTGGCGGGCGGCGGCCCCGGTGGCGGCGATGCCGGCGACTTCGTCGGGGCCGTGGGCGGGATAGCGACGGCCTCGATCTCCTGGCGGCGCCTGCGTGTCGAGTGGCACGGCAGGCCCGAGGACTGGGAGCAGTACACCGAAGGGCTCCTGCGGAAGCGTTTCGCCTCCGCGGAGAAGAACAGCGGCTGGGAGCCGTCGAGGCTGCCGCCCGGCGGCGTGCGCCTGGCCGTGTCGTACCTGTGGCGCCCGAACTACCGCGGCCTGGCGCCCATCCGGGTCGAGCAGTTGGCCCGGCGGCACGGCTGGTCGGTGGACTGGGGGAGGAGCAGCTCGGCGAAGGGCGAGCTGTGCTTCTACCGGCTCGTCCCGCCCCCGGCGCAGGCCGGCGTACCGGATCCCGCCGGGCCGCAGCCGGCGCCCGGCGCCCCGTGGGGCCCGCTTCGTTGCCGGGTGCTGCTGCCGCTGTTCACCCTCGTGTTCTGGCCACGGGTCCGGATCCTGGAGCTCCTCCGCAGCCCGAGACTCTACGAGCGCCACCTGCGCAGGCACCTGGCGAAGCTCTTCCGGACCGAGCTGGCGCGCGAGCGTACGCGGGACAACTACCGGTACGACTCGGTGGGCCGGATCCTGCGCCGGGTCGCTGTCAAGCCCCGGCACTACCGGGGGGCGGGTGCCTGGGCCGTCCTGCGGATCGCCGCCGAACACGGCTGGACACTCGACCACTCCTTTCCCGCCGACCCGTCGGGAACCCTCCATCTCTGCCGTCTGGAGGAGCGCACCCGGCGCAGCCGCTGACCCGGCTGTTGAACGCCTCGGGCAGCACCAGGCCCTGGGAAACGTCATGGCGCAGAGCCCCCGGTTCAGCAGTGCCAGGGAATTCTGCACGGAGACGATCGCCGCAATGTGCGGTGCCGCTTTGCTCAGCATTCCGCACCTGCCCGCATCCGCCCGGAGCGGGAATCGAGGAGGGAACGGGTGCCGGTCAACGGGATGAGGCGGGGCCTGCTGGCCGCGTTCGCCTCTTCGGCGGACCGGGCAACGCGCCGGTGCGTCGGCCGCCGGCGCTTTGACCACCGTCCGCAGATACCGGGGGAACGGGACGCAGACAGCGGGATATCTGGCATAGAGTCGGGATTCGCCCTGGGGAGGGGGTTGGTGATGGGATCGTTGGGGAGGATCGGGCTGTGGATGATGATCACCGGTTAGGGGTGGCGGCGTTGTCCGGACTGTCCGGACGACAGGCACGTGCGGCGCTGGCCCGGGAGCTGGCCTGGTGGGGCGCGCCCGTCCTGGACGACCCCGGCACGGGCGAGCTCGCCTGTATGGCGCGCTCCTGCGCGAGCGAGCGCTCCCGCGCGGCGGACCCCCGCATGCAGGACGCGAGCGCTCTCCTCCACCGGGCCGCGGACGCCCTGGACGCGGCCGACCGGCTGCGCGGCAGCCTCCGACCGGCGATCAGCCACCACCTGCGCCACGCCTACCACCTTGCCGCCCGGGCGCGCGCCCGACTGACCGACCAATCGCCCCCGCTCCCCGCAGGGGCAGTGGGCGCGTCGACGGGGCGGACGACAGGAGACGGCCGGGCCGCCGCTGGGAACTCGCCACCGCGGATGCGCTGATCGCCGAACTGGGACAGGGCCTACGCGCGCCGCAGCAACCGCGTCGGTTTGCTGATTGGCGAATCGGTCCTGCGGTGGCCTGGCCGGGCCGTGTCGGCGCCGGTACTACGAGTGTTCGACGGTCGAGACCTCAAAGGGACTGACCACGGGATAAGCGCGGGTCTGCCGCGCGCAGGTCGTGCGGGGTCCCTGGGCGCGGTGCGCGGCCGACGGACAAGCGCTTGGGCACGGCCGGTGGATCGGCAGTCGTGGTGCTCCTAGCCGTTGACACACCGTCAAGCAGCGTCAACGATGCCCGTCATGCGTCTACTTCGGCAACTGCGCACGGATCTGCTGGCAGGGGAGAACCTGGAGATCTACACGACGGCACTGCTGTCCCTGGTGCTGGCCGTCCTCGGGGTTCTCGGTACGGTCGGAGGCGACGTGCTGGCCGCCGCCACGCTCGCAACGCTCGCTCTGCTGGCCGGCGGCATGCTCGGCAGCCGCAGACAGGTGGCGAAGCTGACCGCCGAGGTGCGCGCCCGCGGCAAGGGCGAGCTCTCCGTAGCGGACTTCCTCGGCAAGGGCAAAGCAGACCTTCCGGAGCAGGTGCGTGCCGCACAGGACATCCGGATCGTCGGTGTGACGCTGTCACGCACGCTGCGCGACCTGGTCGACGAACTCCAGCGCAGGGCAGTGGGCGGCGCCATGGTCAAAGTGGCACTCATCGACCCGGCCGGTTCGACCGCCGACGAGGCAGCACGGCGCAGCACCATCCCCGACAGGGCCGAGATGTACCGCAACCGGCTGCGCTCGTCCGTCGACCTGCTCCGCGAACTCGCCGAGACGCCCGGCACACAGGGCAGGGTGGAAGTGCGCTTTCTCGACTTCGTCCCGGCCTTCGGTCTCATCCTGCTCGACCCGCTACGCCCTGGGGGCCGCATCCACGTCGATGTCTACTCGCACAGTTCGGCCAGCGGGGATGCCGTCTTCACCGTTCTCCCGCACCGTGACGGCGAGTGGTTCCAACACTTCCAGACGGAATTCGACAGCATCTGGGAGCACGGCCGACCGGCCGACGCATCGGATGGCTTCGCCCCCGTGGTCGCGGGGGTGTGAGCTCCGCCCTCGACACCGAACGCTGTGACTGAGCGCTTCACTTGGCCGGTTGAGTGTTGACCGGGCAGGGTAGCGCCGGATTTGGGCCATTGAGCCTGGTTTGAGTGATTTCGCCCGGACGCCCAGGACATGTGGTGTCCTGGGCGCCATGGACGACGTACACCTACTCCACTGGCTCGTGCCAGGCGGCAACGAGATCGTGGAAACGCCAGAATCGGGCGCCCGGAACAGTCTCACCACTGACCGTCTCGCCGTTGAGCCAGCAGATGTCGAAGATCTCGGTCTCGGTGTCGAGTAGGCAGCACACGCCACCGGTGGCGGCAGTGAGGTCGGTGAACACCTTCCTGACGCTCGCAGACTCCACGAACATCCGGCTCATGCCCGAGGTAGCCGCAGTGAACTGCAGCGACGCGAAGTTCGGGTGCCATGCGGGCGAGAACCTGACAGTCAGATAGATGTACCCGACCGACACTCGTCCCAGCCCGTCGACCCTGTCGGAACCGCGGAGGAAGAACTCGCGCATCGCGTCGTCGACGCCGATCACAAGCGAGGTGTCCAGCTCGAGCGTGCCGCCTGCTGAACAGTCGACCGGTTCGCTCTTGAAGTTCGAGGTGAACGGCACGATCAACTGCTCTCCGCCCGGCAGGGTCACCGGAAGCGGCGGCGTGTCGCGGCCTTGCGGGGCGAGCTCGGCCAGCCGGATCAGTGCCCTCACAACGTTCCGAGGGGGCATGAAGATCTCGTAGCTGTAGTCCAGTCCCATACCGCCGCGCCTCCCCTGCCCCGAACCGGCATTCTTACACGGTAGGGACCGGCCGCCCAGTTGATTTTGGGGCGGCCGGCTTCATCCGGGCGCGGTCGGCAACGGGCCTGAACTCAGCGACACGGTGCGCCCAGGGCCGGCCGAGGCCACCAGCGGTATCGCCGACCTCTACCGCTGCCAGCTGGAACGGCGTTAACAGGTGCAGGCGTGGCCCAGCGAAGTCGTCGAGCCGGCCCCTGGCGTCTGCCTGCGCAGGTCATCCTGCTGAGCGCCGTTCGGCCACAGCTCCAGGTCCGCGAGCCCCTCGCTCTGGTGAAAGGGGAATGCGGCGGTGGTGCACCTGGAACTGACCGCGCGGCGTCGAAGCGCCCGTGGCCGCCGACGCTCACGCCCGCTCACAGCCCCGCCAGGCCGTCGGCGCCCGCCCGGGTATCCCCACCCGGCCGGTGGCGCGAAAATCAGCCTGTGCCAGTCTCCAGGCACACCCAATTGCCGTACCGTGACCGACGACGAAGTGGAAGAGAGGACTTGATGAGCGCCCAACCCGACCACCTTCCCGCCGCGCCACCCCCGCCGTCCCCGCGTGCCGCCGCCCAACTGCTCACCCGCATCCGCGCCGAGCGGCCCGAGCGGGCCAAACGGTGGCTGCCGGCCTTCGAACGCGACTGGGCCAAAGCGCTGGAAGACTCCAGGCAGACCTACGACCTCTCCCCACTGCACGACGTCGTCCGAACCTGGCAGGCCCGCCTGGACAGCGCACCCGCAGTCGACGAATTCATCGCCACCGGCATGGACGACGACGACGGCATCGACCTGTCACAACTCGCCGGGGACAACCGGTGAGCAACCACACGTGGCCCGTCCGGCTGTCCCCCCACGCAGGCAAGACCTTCATCGAACTCCCCGCACATGCCCAGCAGATGACCACCGACCTGCTCGACATCGCCTCCCGCACCCCCTGGGGATGGCCCCAGTGGGACACCACCGACCCCGAGGGCGAAGACATCCGCTGCGCCTCCATCGGCCAGCTGAGCCTCGTCTACCTGGTCAACCGAACCCGAGGACGCCTGCACGTCATCGACATCGTCTGGCTCGGCTGACACTCACCCACGCGGGTCCCGGGTGCTCCGGCCAGGTCCGTTTCCGACGGCCCGAGCTGCAGTGCGGCATCCCGACACGCCTCCGCGACTCCTGCCGGAAGCCAACGCCAGGTTCTGGGCGAAGGTGGTGAACATATCCGCGCGGGCCTTGCCGCGTGCCCCACGCACAGCGACAAGGAACCCAGCCAGCAGGACGAGCGCGCGCAGGCGTGCCCGCGCGTGACCGAGGCCGTGAAGAGGTCCGTGGGACTTACCGAGCCGCCTGGGGCGTGAGCCCGGCGCAGCCGCTGACCGATTCGTGGCTCCGGTCGCTTTGGTCGCTGCGTCCGTGTTCCTCGGCCAGGTGCCGAGCCCTGAGCTGACGCTGAGCCGGGCCATCGCCTGGACGTCGTCCGCCGACCGCGGTCTGGGCAACCCGAACTACGACGACAGTATCGGCGATGACCTGGTGCACCTCACCGGGACGGGCATCCCCGACGCCCAGGCCCTCGAACAACGCGGCCGCCCTGCCACGGATGTTGTCAACGGCGAACTGCTGCTGTCCGCGAACCCACCCCTCACTCTGCTGCGCCTGGCCCCCGCCGGGGTCTCGGCGCAGCAGGGGGACGGGCGCGGGTGCGTGCACTGGCGCGGTTGGGCGGCGAGGCTGGGTGCGTGAGCATTGTGAGCGGGGACCCGGTGAGCTCTGATCAGGTGTACGCGGCGCTGGTGGCGTTGAGGAGGGAACCGATTCTCGACCCGGATCTGTGGCCGGACGGCCCTCAGCAGGATGACTTGCGCAGGCTGCTGGGTGTCCTGCTGGCCGTGGTGGAGCTGGAGATCACCGCTACCACCCGGCTGGGAAGCGACCAGGACACGGATGTCGCCGAAGTGCTGCTGGGGTGGAGCGACCAGGTGGGGTCGACTCCTGGCCTGTTCGCCAGCGTGCTGGCCAACCGCCTGCAGCGCACCGCTGTCCAGCTCATGGGACTGGACGAGGACGAAGAAGAAGGAGGAGGAGAGACGTCGCCGGGCCGTATGGCGTCGTCCATGGCCGTGGTCGCCGCGGCGGACACTCTGGACGCCGATCTGAACTTCCAGTCCGGTGACATCGACGGCGTCCGGCAGGCGCTGGGCCGGGCGGAGGCGTCCGTCATTGAGATCCAGCAGAGCATGCACGACCTTCGGGTGGCCATCGGCGACGCGCAAGAGGAATGAACCCGCTCCCGGACAGACCGGGAGGACAGGGCCCCTTGACCGGCCGGGCCCGGCAGAACGCATCCCCGACGCCCGCTCTGCGGGTCCGGCTCGCTGCTGGTCGGGAGACAGCCCCCCCTGGATCCGCCGGGAGCAACCCTGGGGGTAGCGCGGCGGTGGCACGCACAGACTGGTACAGGCCGGTCCGTGTCCGAACCCCCGAGCGGGCAGCGGACCGGTGCCCTCATCCACTCGCCGCTTCCCGAACCGCCGACAGCCCTGCTCGCCCGCTGCTAGAGCGCTGCCGGATGGCATGCTCGCGGCCGAAAGCCTGCAGGTCAGAGCCCTGGCCATGGGCTGATCGGCGGGTCTGGCATTCCCGGCACGGCGGCCCCACCACAGTGCCCACCGGGCTGCCGAGCAGAGCAGCCGCGCCTCCTGTCGGCGTTGCTGGCCTCCCTTCGGCCGGGCCCGCGTGGAACTCACCCCCCTCGTTCCCGGGCCCGGCCGTCTGCGCTTTCCGTCGTACGCACTCCCGTCGTTCAATCGAGGTGTGCAATCCATGTTTCACGGGTTTTTTCCATGAAAAACTAGTATCTTGCGTTGTATGGTGTTGAGTACGTTGGAGACGCTGCGGCTGACGGTGGCCGCGATCAGGCAGCGCACCGGGGAGAGCCAGCGCGAGCTGGCCGCCGCCGTGGGGCTGACGCAGGACAAGGTGTCCCGCCGCCAGTCGGGGGCGCAGCCGTGGTCGCTGGATGAGGTGGACGCTCTGGCTCGGCACTGGGGGATGGGGCCGCTGGATCTGCTCGCCGGGCCCACGCACGCTGCCCAGTGTCTGGTCTGGCCTCCCGGTACCGCCGCCCGCGCAGCCGCAGCCGCAGGCGGGGGTGACGGGTGAGTCCCGCTGATCCGAGCCGGCCGAACGAGGCCGCCCGCCTCACCCAGCAGCTCCTGGACCAGGGTTTCACCAAGCGTCAGGTCGCGCGGATGCTGGGCCGTGACGCCTCGCTGGTGTCGCAGTTCTTCACCAAGGGCAAGGGCGCGGCGTTCGTGAACGCGCTGCGCCAGGTGGTGCGGGCGGTGCGCGGCGGTGAGCGCGACCCCGAGGCGTTGTCCGGGATCGCGGCTGAGCACGTGGAACGCCGCCGGACCAGGACCGGCCAGAAGGCGCGGGTGCGTGGCAAGGACGTCGTCGGCGCGCCCGGCGAGTCGATGGCCGGCCGCGCGGGCAGGCAGGCGATCCGCTCCGGCGCGAGCCACCTCGCCCCGGTGGTGCACGCGACGGGCCAGGCCGGTGGCCGCCTGGCGTTCACGGTTCGGATGCGCGCCGATCAGTACACGATGTCGGCTGGCTCGATGGAGGACTCCCCGGGCCTGCGCCGCGGGTTCGTCCCGCGCGCGGACGGCACGGAGGAGCGAACCTACGGCAGCTCCTCCACCGGCGGGTTCGACGCCGCCGAGTGGTCCCAGCGCGTCGCCGACCACCACGGCGACGTCACCGAAGCGATGCGGGCCTGGCTGGTGGAGACCGGCCGCGCCGTCGAAGACGCCGACATCCAGTACCTCGAAGTCCGCGGCTGGATCCCTGAGGAGAACCAGTGAGCACCGAACGAATGTCCCGCCGCCACAGCCCTGCCGAGCGGGAAGAGCTGCGCCGCGAGGCCATCGAACTGAAAGACAGCGGTCACACCATCATCCAGATCGCCTGGAACTTGCGGCTCTCACCCAAAACCGCGCGACGGCTCCTCACCACAGCCACCCACGACCCCCAGACACCCGACCCCGACCGGCCCGCTTGGTTCACCGGCTCCGACGAGAAGCTCGCCCTGCTGCGCCGCGCTGGCGAGGCGCGCGGCGTGGTCCTCGACCCGGCCACCCCGCCCGGCCAGGCGGACGCCGAGGAGCTGACCGACGAACTCGCCGACATCCTCCTCAGCGAAGACTGCTTCGACGCCGACTGGGAGATCACGCCGTTCGGCGACCTGGTCGAGAGCCTGATCGACGCCCTCAACCGCTACGCCTACCCGGACTGACCCCCGGCCTGCGCACAGCCGTCTGCCTCCGCCGTCCCAGCGTCCGAAGGAGAAGTACCGCCGTGGACACCACGACCACCACCGCTACCGATGCTGCTGTGCTGGCCGGGTCGCTGCCCATCCCCGCGCAGCCGTCCGCTGGCACCGCCGGGGTGAACCCGTTGCCGCTGCACGGGTTCCAGAAGGACGCCGTGGCGGCCGCAGTGAAGACCGTGAAGGCGGGCGGTCGCGCGATGGTCGTTGCGGCGACCGGCTCCGGTAAGACCCTGATCGCGGCGGGCTGCGCCCGGCGCCTGGCCGCGCGTGGTGTCGTCCTGGTGCTGGTGCCGACGATCGAACTCCTGGAGCAGACCGCCGAGGCGTGGTCGCTGAAGGGTGGGCGCCGGGGCCTGGCGGTGGCGGCGTGTTCGCGGGAGGAGGCGTTGGAGAGTGCGGAGGCCGGCGGGCGGATCCGTGCGCAGGTGTCGACGCAGGCCGCGCGGATCGCCGACCTGGTCGCCTCGGCGAAGTCCGGTGAGCCGGTGACGGTGTACGCGACCTACGCGTCTTTGGAGCGGATCGTCCAGGCCCACCAGCAGTTCGGCCTGCCCGCCTGGGACCTGGTCGTCGGCGACGAGGCGCACCGCACCGCCGGCTCCGACGGCAAGGCCTGGGCCGCCGTCCACGACGACGACCAGGTCCCCGCCGTCCGGCGGCTGTACTTCACCGCCACCCCGAGGATCGCCGACGACCGGCGGGCGAAGGACGGCCTGGCCGACCTCGGCGCCGACGCTGCGGCCCCCGCGGACGGCGTCGAGCAGCTGCCCGCGTTGTGCTCGATGGACGACGAGAGCATCTACGGCCCGACCGTCTACACCTGGACGCTCGGCCAGGGGATCGAGCACGGCTACCTCGCCGACTACCGGGTCCTGGTCCCCGTCGTCACCGACGAGGACCTGCGCGACCTGCTCAACCTGCCCGCCGTCGCCGACCTGCGCACCCAGCGCTCGAACGAGGACCTGCTGCGCCTGGCCCTGCAGGTCGCGGTGCTGCGCGCAGTCGCCGACCTGGACCTGCGAAGGGTGATCACCTTCCACTCGCGGGTGGCCGGGGCGCGGGAGTTCGCCGCCGACCTGCCGGCGGCGGCCGCCCTGTTGAAGGACGCGGACCGGCCGGAGCGGATCTGGGCGAAGGCCGTGGCCGGCACCGACCGCCTGCGGGATCGCCGGGCGGCGTTCGCGGAGTTCAAGGCCCACACCGGCGAGGACGGCGAGGAGTGCGGCATCCTCTGCAACTCCCGGCTGCTCACCGAGGGCATCGACGTGGCGGCCGTGGACGCGGTCTGTTTCGCCGACCCCAAATCGTCCGTGATCGACATTGTGCAGGCCGTCGGGCGGGCGCTGCGCCAGTCCTACCGGCAGGGCAAGGTCTCCTGGGTCATCATCCCCGTCTACCTCCCGACGCCGATGGTCGGCGACGACGGCACGGCGGCCGCCGACCCGGCAGAGGTCCACGACGCGGGCGCGGCGGTAAAGGCCGAGGCCGACGCCGAGATCGAGGCCTCCAGCTTCCGCACCATCTGGCGGGTCCTGCGCGCCCTGGCCGCGCACGACGCCCGCGTGGTCGGCCGGATCACCGAACTGCGCGGCACCCGCTCCCAGGGCGCCGCGCACACCACCACGGAGGCCTCGGCCGAGGGCGAGGCGGGCGAGGGCGAGCAGCAGCCGGCGGTGGAGTCGCCGGTGGACTGGCTGCGGATCGACGCCCGCCGTCACGCGGCGCGGATCCTCCAGACGGTGAAGCTGCGGGCGTTCAACCCGCGGGCGACCGAGTGGCAGCGCATGCACGGCCTGGCCGCCAGGTTCCACCTGGAGCACGGCCACCTCGACCCCACCGACAAGACCCGCCACGCGGAGCTGATCTCCTGGCTCGACCGGCAGCGCTACCTGAACGGCCAGGGCCTGCTCGATGCCGCGCGGGTCTCGGAGCTGGACGCGCTGGGCATGATCTGGTCCAAGCACGCGAACGCCTGGGAGCGCGGCTACGCCTACGCCCACGCCTGGGCCGCCCACCACGGCCACCTCGCCGTCCCGGCGACGGAGAAGCTGGACGGCTACGCGGTGGGCGCCTGGATGCGCCGTCAGCGCAAGGCCGCCAGCCTCACCGTCGACCAGGCGGCGAAGCTGGACGCGCTGGACGAGCTGTGGCGCCTGGAACCGGACTGGAACCGCTCCTACCGGCGCCTGCTCGCCTACCTCGCCGCCGGCGGCACCCTCGACGGCCCGGCGAACCGCACCGGCCTCGGCGACGACCCGGCGTTCCGGCCCGGCACGTGGCTGCGCAAGCAGGCCACGGCCCGCGCCGACGGGAAGCTGACCGAGCAGCAGACCGCGCTCCTGGACGCGCTCGCCCGGCATGCCGAGACCGTCACCGGCTGACCCCGCCTCGGCGCCTCCCCTCCCGGCCACGGCATGCATCTTGTGGGTGGCCTTGTCAGGCGCCTTGTGAGGGGCCTTGTGAGGGGCCTTGTGGGTGGTCTTGTAGGCACACAGCCATCCGGTCGGGCGCGGCATCACCGCAGGTTAGAACCCCTTCCAGGTGGGCCGGAAATACCGACAACCCTTTCCCTGCCCTTATGCCTTGGGTGGGGGAGGTGGTCGGTCGGTCCGGTTCGGGGTTCGCGCCTGCGGCGGGCCGGTGGTTCTTGTGCGCGTCCGGCGAAGCCGTCCGCGCCGGCCGGCCGGCCCGCGGGGTGGTCCCATTGACTGTTCGATCCAGTGCCTGTTTGCGGTGCTGAGGCGCCCGGCGGTTCGGACCGCGGGTGAGGTGTGTGGGTGGTCCGTGTTCGGGGCGAGGTCGGGCGGGTCCAGCGGGCTTTCCACCAGGCGAGCCGGTCGGCGGAGTCCTGCGGGAGAATCAGCTGCATGGCGATGGCGAGGAACGCCAGGACCGAGCTGAGCCCGACCAGCCACCACGGCGCGCCGGCGGTCGCGGACACGATGGTGCCCAGGCCCGGCAGCATGGACGCTGCGGCCGTCCGGCGGTGAGCCACGGTCTTCGGTCGGTGTGATCGTTGATCCATGGCTTCACGGTCGACCGTGGTCCGGTCTTGCGGAAGTGGAAAGCCCCTGTTCCCGGGCACTGGCAATTTCTGCATCGCGACGGGGTGGCACAATTCCTGGAACGGATGTCAACTGCCAAGCGGGGAACGGGTGGAAGGCCAAGCGAACAGCGGCGGGGACAGGAACAAGGCGACCACCAGGGCAGGTCGCGACTACGCGTCCGCGCTGAGGACTGCTTTTGGCGAGTGTGTCGAAGCCGGTGGTGTCACGCAGGAGCAGTTAGCCAGAGCAGTGGGGTACGCACCGGCGACGGTCTCGCGCTACCTGTCCGGCCACAGGACCGCCCCGGAGCAGTTCCTGGACGGCTTCCTGGACTTCCTGAGCGACCATGGCACTCCGATCGACAAAACACGCCGAGGGGAGCTGCACGGCTTGCGCCGCGCGGCCCAGGCGGCGGGCTCCGCCTCCGAGCAGGTTCTCGTCTTGCAGGAGTTTCTGGAGCAGGCGCGGTCCAAGGTCAGGGAACTGGAGTCCCTCCTGCGGGACGAACGGGTGGGACACGCTGAGGAACGCCGCGTGGCAGCCGCCGACCTGCAGACCAGGATCACCGCCCACCAGGCCGAGGCCGAGCGGCTGTACCAGCTCCTGGAGCGCGAGCGGAGCGAACGTGCCAACGAGCGGCACGCCGCGGCCGCCGAAACCCAGGCCCTCACCGCCAGCATCGAGCGCTCCGAGGCCACCCGAAACGCCCTGGAGAAGCAGCTGGCCGAGCAGCGCGGCCAGCTCGATGCCGCCGCCATGCTCGCGCGCGGGCTGCACACCGACCTCGAGCACGCCGACAGACGCGCCACCGCCGCCGAAGCCCAGCTCGCCACCGTACGGCGGGAACTGCGCACGCTTCGCCGCCAGGTCGAGCGGCTCCAGGCCGAACCGACACCGGCCGGCGCCGTTCCCGACCCGGAAATGCTGGCGACCGCGCAGGCCCGAGTCCACTCTTCGCAGCAGCGCCACGCCGGCGCAGGCCGGCAGACCACCCGCCCCGTGCCCCCGCGCGGGCGCGAACGAGGCGGCCCCGGCCCTTTCCGCAAGCCCCGGCGCCCATTGGTCTCCGATACCCCGCAGCGGATGGGACGGGCCGCGGAAACGGTCATGGGGGTGCTCGCCACCACGGCCATAGCCGCACAGCTCGGCACATACCGGGCGATGGCATCCTCTTTGGACTCAACCCAGTCCCTGCCAGCCCACGTCGGCAAGGCAGCGCTTGTCATATTTCTCTTAGGCTTCTTCATCGCTCCGCTCCTCATCCCCCTGACCGAAGCGGCCCTCGCTCCCCTCACATGGGAGGACAACCACTGGGATGAGTTCGGGGACTACTTCTTCATCCGACCGAAGCCGGCAAGCGCGGGTGAGCGACTGCGCCTATGGCTCACCCTGTTCGTCACGAGATCACTCACCAGGGGCCCCACCCCGAGCCGCGTCTTCAACACCATCAAAGCGGCCGGTGCCGCGGCCGTCCCGACGGGCGTCCTCTGGGGCGAACTCAGCCGCAACGCCGGACAGCTGATCACCCGCTTCACTTCCCTGGCCCCTTGGATCATCCTCGGCATCGCCGTCCTCGCCCTGCTGCGCTGGATCGCCGCGCTCATCCGTAGCTGGTAACCCGGCAGCTGCCACTTCTGCCCGCTGAAGGCAGTCCGCGCGTTGGGCACTCCGTTACCGGACTGCCCCGGGTTCCCGGTCGGGGCTGCGCCCGGACCTTCGTTGCCCGGGCCGTTGTTGCTCGTGTCCTCGCTGGTGAGGATCTCCCTGGCCTGGCCTGGCCTGGCCCGGTTCGGCCACCAGCGTGTCCCAGGCAAGAACCCGTCGCACGCCCTCGGTCGACTCGAGCAACACCTGGTCGATCAGCTGCCCGCCATCGACTAGGACGCCGTCCACGAGGTGGTCAGTGAATTGGGGCCTTTGTGGCTGGGGAGGTGAGCCAGCCGGCTTGGGTGGCGCGGACGCCGGCCTGGAAGCGGCTGCGGGCGTCGAGGCGTTCCATGAGGTCGGTGGCGATGCGGCGGGCGGTGCGGGGCGAGACGCCGAGGCGCTTGGCGATGGCGTCGTCGGTGTGGCCGTCGGCCAACAGGGTTAGGGCGGTGCGTTCCTGGGTGGTGAGCCCTTGTTCGTCGGGCCGGGCGGCGGTGCCGAGTGGGTGGGCGTGCGCCCAGACGGTCTCGAACAGGGCGCACAGCGCGGTCAGCATCCCCTGGCCGGTGAGCACGACGGCTCCTGCCGCGGTGTCGTCGCTGTGGACCGGGATGACGGCGGTGGTCCGGTCGACCACGATCATTCGGGTCGGGAGCGCGGGCGCGGTGCGGACCTGGCCGCCGTGGGAGGCGAGCCAGTTGACGTACTCGACTGTGTGCGGACTGTTGCGGACGCTGTCCAGGTAGACGGTCCGCATCCGGATGCCGCGCCCCAGCAGGTCAAGGTCAAGCGGCTTGGCGGCCTCGATGTTCTCGACCTTCTGCCCGCCGTCGGGCGCGAAGGTCATGACCTCCTCGCGCACCTCCCGGGTGAGCACGGTGAGCCGGTCGCGGATCTGGTCGAGGCCGGTGAGCTGCTCGACGTCGGGGTGGTTCCCGGCCGGCCGGAGATCGGCGTACTCGGAGATCAGCTGCGCGGCCGCGGCGCGGGAGGCTTCGATCCGCAGCTGCTGCGCGGCGAGCTCGGCCTGCTGGCGGGCCATCAGGATCTCCATCCCGATCTCGGGGGAGACGGCCCGCAGTTCGCCCTCGCGGTCCGCGGAGGGGCGCAGCAGGGCCAGTTCGCTGAGGGTGTCCAGAGCATGCCTGATCTGCTCCTCCGGCAGGGCCAGGCGGGCGCCGAGGGCGCTGACCCCTTCCTGCGGATGGGCGAGCATCGCCCGATAGACCGCTTCCGAGACCTTGTCCAGGCCCAGTGCCGTGAGCATTCCCTGCCCCACCCCCGTGAAGAACCCGCGTTCGAACGCACGCGATCATTCCATATCCGCGAGGATCGCGGTGATCGACCCCGTGGACGGTTCCGGCCAAGGCCTCAACCGTCCCGGGCCATCCCCTTCACGCCATTTGCCCAGTTCGGCACGCTCGGTCCATGTACCTCGTTCACGCCGCCTTGCAGCCGGTCCCGCCCGGGCGTCCACTCCCCGCTGATGCCCGCGAGCTCCTGTGGGCCGCCGTGCGCCCGGAGGACCGGGTCGAGCACGTCGTCGTCCACCCGGAGGCCTTGCCGGATCCGGTGCTCGGTGTCTACCTGCTCGCCGACTCCCTCGCCGCCGCCGAGAGCCGGACCGCCGGGTTCTGCCGTCGCGCGCTGGCGACCGTGCCCGAGTTCGCCGGGTGGACGGCGACGAAGGTCGCCGCACCGCTCGTCACGCCGTTCTACGAGCGCCTGCTGGCCGCCCCGGCCGGTCCTGGCCGGAACGGTCCAGGGACGCTTCCGTCCAGCTGGGAACCCTTCCACCCGCTCTGACCAGCGACGAAGCTAGTGGTCGTCGGAAGGGGGCACCGCCCGGACGACAACCGGAGAGAGCGTCACCGCGGGACGCCCACACCGGAAGCCCACACCACCACCGTCGCACCCGAAGAGGACACCACCATGCTCCGCACCGTCACCGCCAAGGCCACCGCGGTCGCCGCCCTCGCCCTCGCCGTCCTGGTCCCCGCCGTCGCCTCCCAGGCGGCGCCCTCCCAGCCGGTCATCACCGCCCAGGCCGACAACATGATCTGGGGCTGACCTCGCGTCCGGGCCGCGGCGTCCCGCCGACCGGCTGCTCCTGCAGGGCAGCCGCCCGGCCCTCCTGACCGGCCCTCCTGACCGGCCCGTCCCCGTCGCGACCCACGCCGCGCTCCTCCCGCTTCCGGCCCGCACCCGTTTATGACCGGGGCCCCGAGTCGCGCTGCGCCACGCCACGTGGGGCGGCTGCTGCACGAGGACGCAGGCCGACGGGTTCAGCGGCCACCTCTCGCGGACGAACCGCGGGCACGCAGAGTGCCCGCCGAGACCTTCTCGCCGGTGCGCCACCGGCACCCCATCACCTGATCTTCCCGCTCACAGACTTCTGGAGTCATGTCATGCCCAAGACCACCATTCGCCGTGCCGCCGCGCTGAGCGCCGCTGCCGCGTTCCTGCCCGTCAGCCTCGCTCTGGGCGCCTCACCGGCCTCCGCCAGCGTGGGAAGCTCCATTGCCGCCACTGCGCAGGCGAACCTCGGCGACATGGCCTGCTCGACGAACAGCGCGGGGGGAAAGGGCTACTACAGCAGCTGCACGGGCGGCCCGGAGGCCTGGTGTGCGGACTTCGCCAAGTGGGTCTGGGCCCAGAACGGTGTCGACGTGAACGGCCTCACCCCCGCGGCCGGCAGCTTCGGCCGTTACAACGGGGGGCTGCACAGCACCCCGCACGTCGGTGACGCGATCCTGTTCAACTACAACGGCGCCGGCTACGCCGACCACGTCGCCGTGGTGACGGCCGTCGGCAACGGCACCGTCACCACCATCGGCGGCAACGAGCACGGCGTCTCGGGCAACTGGTCCGCGACCTCCATCGTCCAGCAGTCCACCCACAGCTCGGCGGTCGGCTACAGCTGGGGCGGCCAGCGCATCAGCGGCTACGTCTCGCCGATCGGCGGCAACGACGCCGGCAGTGGCGGCACCCCGGCCCCGACTCCGGCCTCGCCCAACCACGTGTACGACAACATCCGCTTTGCGAACGCCACCTGGCAGGGTGCCGCACTCGCCGACGGCGGCGCCGACGTCTCCCAGGTCGCCAACGCCTCGCTCCCCAACGGCGACACCCACGTCCTCACCCTCGTCGGCGGCTCGGTGTACGACAACGTCCGCTTCGCCAACGGCACCTGGCAGGGCGCCGCAGTCGCCGACGGCGGCGGCCACATCGACCAGATCGCCGCGGTCGGCATGCCCAACGGCGACATGCACCTGGAGACCCTGTCCGGCGGCGTGGTCTACGACAACATCCGCTTCGCCAACGGCACCTGGCAGGGCGCCAAGGTCGCCGACGGCGGCGGCTCGGTGGGCGCGATCTCCGTCGCGGCGCTGCCCAACGGCGACATGCACCTGGTGACCCTCACCAGCGGCTCCGTCTACGACAACGTCCGCCACGCCGACGGCTCCTGGCAGGGCGCCCAGGTCTTCGACAACGGCGGCTACGTCTCCTCCGTCGCCGCGGTCGGCATGCCCAACGGCGACATGCACGTCGAGACGCTCAACAGCGGCTCGGTCTACGACAACGTCCACTTCGCCAACGGCACCTGGCAGGGCGCCAAGGTCGCCGACGGCGGCGGCTCGGTGGGCGCGATCTCCGTCGCGGCGCTGCCCAACGGCGACATGC
>NZ_JBHWDU010000095.1:21953-30060 GCF_042734825.1 Kitasatospora sp. NPDC059648
ACCTGGTGACCCTCACCAGCGGCTCCGTCTACGACAACGTCCGCCACGCCGACGGCTCCTGGCAGGGCGCGGCGCTCGCCGACGGTGGCGGCCACGTCAACGCCATCTCCGCCACGGGCATGCCCAACGGCGACATGCACCTGGAGACCCTCGCCAAGTAACGGATCGCCGACGATCCACAAACCCGACCGCCCGGTCCCGCCCAGGGGCCGGGCGGTCGGCCCGCCGGCACCCCGGTCCTTGACCGGCAACACCTACGGGGCTCGCTCGCCACCCCCCTCGGCCCGAGACACCCGAACCAGCCGCTCACCCCGCGCGTCCACCACCGCACAATCCCAGGAGACCTCCATGCCCGCACGCGCTCTCAAAGCCCCCCTGCTCCGCCGGGCGTCCGCCGCCGCCGTGCTGCTCGCACTCTCCGCGCCGCTGCTCGTCACGACGGAGGCCTCGGCCGCCTCGGTCGCCACCTGGGACAAGGTCGCGGCGTGCGAGAGCAGCGGCAACTGGAGCATCAACACCGGGAACACCTACTACGGCGGACTCCAGATCAACCTCGCCAACTGGCGCCACTACGGCGGCCTCAACTACGCCGCCCGCCCGGACCTGGCGACCAAGCAGCAGCAGATCCTCATCGCCGAGAAGATCCTCGCCGACCAGGGCGCCGGCGCCTGGCCGGCGTGCGCGCCGGGCACCGGCCTCGCCACCGACCGCACGGACCCCTACCCCGCACCCACCCCGGCCCCCGCGCCGAGCTGGAAGGCACAGGTACTGGTGAACGGTGGCGGCGGAATCTACCACGCGATCCGCGACGCGTCCGGCAACTGGTCGGGCTTCGCCAACGTCGCCGCCCAGACCGGGGACATCGGCCCCGTCGGCTCGCTGGCCGACGCCGGGATCAACGGCGACACGCACGTGGTGGCGGTCGGCGCCAACGGCGACATCTACCACGCCGTCCGGTTCGCCGACGGCCAGTGGGGCGCCTTCGGCGACGTCAGCTCGCAGGCCGGATCCCTGAGCTCCGTGACCAAGGTGTCGGCCGTATCGGTCGGTTCGGAGCTGAACGTGCTAGCGGTCGCGAGTGGACGGCTGTTCCACACCGTGCGGCACGCGGACGGGACCTGGGCCGCGTTCGCCGACGTCCAGTCCCAGGCGGGGACGCTTCCCGCGGCGGTGACCAGCGCAGCCGAGGCCTCCGTGAACGGACAACTGCAGGTGGTGGCCGTGGCTGGTGGCCGGGTGTACCACTCGATCCGCGCCGCCGACGGCACGTGGAGTGCCTGGGGCGACGTGTACTCGATGGCCGGAGACGCGGGCGCCGCGACCGACGTCGCCATGGCCGGGACCGGCGCGGACATGCAGATCGTCATCGCGTCGAACGGGGGCACGAAGCAGTACCACGGTGCCCGCCTCGCCAGCGGTCAGTGGATGCCGCTGAGCGACCTGGCGCCGGTCGCGGGCTCGTTCACCACGACGTCGGTGAGCGTCGCATCGGTCGCCGGCGAGCTCCAGGCCACCTTCGTCACGACGGACAACCGCATCCTGCACGCGATCCGCCACACCGACGGCAGCTGGCAGAACGCCACTGCCATCAACCTGACCGGCGTCTACGGCAACCACTACGCCGCCAGCATCACCGGAACCCTCTGACACCAGAGGATGACCTCCGCAACGGGTCGGGGCGCCCCCGGGCACCCCGACCCGTCAGGTCCCGCTCAACGGCAGACGAGCCACACGGACCCTTGGGCGGGGCGATGCGCCCATTGAACCTGCGAGACGCATGTCTCCACGGGCGGCCACCGGCGGCTGCGCGGACCGGGCCTGGACGGCTACGCGGTGGGCGCCTGGATGCGCCGTCAGCGCAAGGCCGCCAGCCTCACCGTCGACCAGGCGGCGAAGCTGGACGCGCTGGACGAGCTGTGGCGCCTGGAGCCGGACTGGAACCGCTCCTACCGGCGCCTGCTCGCCTACCTCGCCGCCGGCGGCACCCTCGACGGCCCGGCCAACCGCACCGGCCTCGGCGACGATCCCGCATTCCGGCCTGGCACCTGGCTGCGCAAGCAGGCCACGGCCCGCGCCGACGGAAAGCTGACCGACCAGCAGACCACCCTCATGGACGCGCTCACCCGGCACGCCGAGACCGTCACCGGCTGACCCCGCCTCGGCGCCTCCCCTCCCAGCCACGGCATGCATCTTGTGGGTGGCCTTGCCAGGCGCCTTGTGGGTGGTCTTGGGAGGCGCCTTGTGGGTGGTCTTGTAGGCACACAGCCATCCGGTCGGGCGCGGCATCGTCGCAGGTTAGAACCCCTTCCAGGTGGGCCGGAAATACCGACAACCCCTGCTCTGCTTCTATGTCTCGGGTGGGGGAGGTGGTCGGTCGGTCCGGTTCGGGGTTCGCGCCTGCGGCGGGCCGGTGGTTCTTCCGCGCGTCCGGCGAAGCCGTCCGCGCCGCCCCGGCGGCGGCCCGAACCGGCTGCTCCAGGTGCTGTTCCGGGAGCACGTAGATACCACCGCACGTAGCACCGAGGGCACCACCGCAGGTACGGGCGCAGGTACCACCGCAGGTACCCCCTCGCTTCCGGCGCTCTCCGCGCGTTTCGGCAGCTCATCGGCCCTTTCTGGGCGGCCGGAAATTGCGACAACCCCTTCTGTCCGTTTCTGTGCCCTGGTTGCTGGTGGTGGGTGGTGCGTGTGTGGGTGACGGTCCGGACGGCAGGGGTTCCCACCCTGCGGGGCCGTGATGGTTTGGTGAGCGTCCGGCGCAGGCCGGACGCCCCCGGGCCGCGTTAGGCCGGGGGCGCACCACTACGGTGAGGCGGTGAATATGCAGACGACGGTCGCGGGCCTTGCCGAAGAAGCCGAGCGGCAGATCCGCGGCGGGGTGTGGGAGCTGAGCCCCAGCGACCGGAGCCTCGCGCTCCAGGTCGAGGCCGGGCTGCGGGAAGCCGTCGGTGTGCCGGATACCCAGGAACTGCTGTCCGAGAAGGACCGGCTGGAGCATCTGCGGGAGGTGCTCGCTGTCCTTGCCATCGTCCTTGCCCGCACCCATGGACGCCTGGCCTGGTTCCTCTCGGGAGCCATCACGGCGCTCGAACCCGTCCTGCGCTGGCGCGCCCTGGACGCCGATCACGGCAGCACCTTCGGCACCGTCCCCGCGAGTCCCGAGCAGTACACCCAGGCCGAGACCGCCGTCCGCCATCTCCAGGACACCCTCGCTCGCATCACCACCGGCTGACACCGCTTCCGGCCCTCCAGGGGAAGCCGCCCCCTGGACGGCCCCTGGGGCAGCCCCCGCGCCCTGACGCACTGTCCGGCCCCCGGGAGTGTGGCCCGGCGTCCGTGCGGCCCGGCAACGGCCCTTCCCGGACCTCCCGATGTGGCTCCTGATGTAGCTCTTGATGTGGCTCCTGCTGCAACTCCCGATGTGGCTCCTGATGCCAGCACCCCCGCCCCGGGCGCCAGGTGGCATCTGTGCAGCTCAGCGGGCCAGCCAAGGTGGGCGGAAAAGCCGACAACCCTCTCTGCGCGCCCCTGTTCTCCTGGTGGGGTGGGGTGGGGTGGGGTGGCGGTGGTGCGCTGTCGGGTTGGGACGGCCTGCGGCGCCTGTTGATGGGCCCTGCCCGGCGGGCCGGCCCGGCCGGTCGCCGCCGTCGGCGTGACAGGCGCCGCTGTGCGGCTGGGGGGTCGGTTCGTGGTTCGGCACGGGGATCGGGCGGAGGTTCGGTTCGTGGTGCGGTTCGGCGACCCGCCGCCCGTCCCGCTTGCTGCCTGTTTGTGCTGCTCACCGGCGGTGATAGGCCGAACTCACCACTTCGACTTACCGTCCTGGGCCCCTGTCTGGTGGTGGTGGTTGTGGTGGGTGGGTTGGGGGCGTTGGTCGGTGTGGCCGGGCGCTGCGCTGTGCTCTTGTTCTCGCGTCCGGCTGGTGCCGGCCGCTCGCGGTGGGGCGGGGCGGGTTGGGGTGCGAGTGGCCGCAGGAAGGCCATCAGGCCGCCCCGCCGGGCCTGGCCGCCGTGTTCCTCGGATGCGGTGGGCGTGGGCGGGCAGAGACGGCCTGAAGTGCTTTCTGGGTGGCCGTCGGGTTGGCCGGGTTAGCGCCAGTGGAGTCCGAGTGCGGCGAGCTGTTCGAGCTGCTTTTCGGTGAGCTTGGCTCGGCGGCTCTTGGTGTCTGGAGATCCACACCCCGAGTTTTCCCTTCGCCACGCCGTCGCCTTCCTTGCGCTGTTCGACGTGGCCGCGGCCCTGCGCGCCGGGAACGGTGCGCAGAGCCGTTGTGTGTCTGCCGGCTGGTTCAGGGGCAGTGGGGCAGACCGGGCACGTTGCGGAACTGCGTGGCGCTGTCGACGTACGGTGCGAATGTCCAGGTATCCCCCGTGTAGGTCAACCAGCCGTGTTGCTGCACATAAGTGGTGTGGTACCAGACGTCGCCGTCGCTGCCGACGTTCCCGCCGGCCACCCAGCAGTCCGCGTAGACCTTCGAGGTGTACGGCGCGAGGGTCAGGTTGTTCCACTTGCCGGATCCCGCGTCGGGGGCGGTGTAGACGCCCACGTAATGGCTGGTGGTCAGCGGGATCCAGATCGGGTTGTAGCCGGTGTTGTTCGGGTTTGGGTCGGCGGACGCCTGCGAGGCGGCGCAGAAGATGGATGCTCCGGCCACGGCGAGCGCGGCGAGCACCTTGATCGAACGGGCCATGCTGTTTTCCCCCGCATCCTGCTAGCCCCCTTGGGGGCCGGTCTTTGTACGAGCAAACCGGACCCCTGGCTGTGCAGTACAGACCACGAATCAGCCAGATCCGCATCCGGAGAGCCGCCCAGGCGGCAGGTGAGGACTTGAGCCTGGGCGTGGGCCGGGTTAACTCCCGGCCCTTTTCGATGGACCGTCAGGCCCAGCTCCACGTTGAAGGCCTGCGTCTTTTCCGGTCGTTCTTTGGGGTGGGCGGCGGTGGCGGTCAGGTGGGTTCGGGGGGTGGTGGCCACAGGAGACGGACTTTGCCGTAGCGGGCGCGGGCGGCGTCCGCGCTGAGTCCGAGCGCCTCGCCGATCGTGGCCCAGGTCGCGCCGGCCTCGCGGTCGGCGATCACCGCGCACCGCACCAGCTCGCGGGTCAGCTGCTGGAAGTCGGCCGCCGCGATGCAGTGGGCGCCGGGCAACGCCTGCCCCGCGTGCAGCGCCTCGGCGATCAGCTCGTCCAGGGCCAGCGCGTGTGCCTGGAGTTCCTGGCTGATCTGGAGCAGGGCCACGCGCGCGCGGATCGCGGCCTTGGCGCGCCTGCGGGCCCGGTAGGCGGCCTGTCGACACGGACGCGGACGCGGGCAGTACCGGCGACACCGCCCGCTCGGCAGGACGCCCCCGCACCAACCGCATCTGTCGCCCATATTCGGAGGATATGACCGTTTCCGGACGACATGAGGTCGCCGCCTGGCTGCCAGCTGCGCCGTCCCGGCGTCCTAGGGGTGTGACCTGTGGTGGGCTGCCTCGGTGTCTTTGGATGTTTTGGGGGTTTTGCGGGGTTCCGGTTGGACCGGTGTGGGCCGGTGCCGGCCTCGGCTCCCATTCTTTCCGG
This sequence comes from Kitasatospora sp. NPDC059648, assembly GCF_042734825.1. NCBI lineage: Bacteria > Bacillati > Actinomycetota > Actinomycetes > Kitasatosporales > Streptomycetaceae > Kitasatospora > Kitasatospora sp. NPDC059648. Next base: position 27,514 of record NZ_JBHWDU010000095.1, read on the forward strand.
CCGTGTCGGGCGGCGCCCGGTCTGGTCACGGTGTGTGTGCGTCGTGGGCATGCCATGCGGCCGAGAGTGGGGTGTCGGGAGTGGGGAATTGACGGTTTGTTTGGGCGGATTTCCGGGATTGCTTCCGGGGGTTTCTGGAGTGTTTTTGGCGGGGGTATTCGAGGGTTTTTCTGCCTGCGTTTTCCGGGTCCCGGGTGGTGCGCGTCACGGGCAATGGGGTGTGACGCGCACCGGGTGGTGATCTTGTCAGGCCGCGTGTCGGCGGCCCTGTCCGGGGCGACTGGTCGGCGTCCTGCTCGCCGCCGTCCTGGTCGCGGGCCGCCGGCCGGGTCGGGTCCGTCCTGCTCGGTGCCGTGCTGCTCGCCGCCGTCGCGGCCGGTCTGGGCGAGGCCTTGGCCGCCGTCCGTGGACGTCCGCCTCGCCGCCGTCCTCGCTGCCGTCTGCCAGCCGGGATGGCTCGCGCGTGCTATCAAGCTCGGGCTGCTGTCAGGCGCGGTCCGGGCGCGGTCCGGGTTCCGCCGTCGTCGGCCTGGTCGACGTCCTGCTCGCCGCCGTCCTCGCCGCCGTCCGCTTCTCGCGGCTGCGCCGGCGTCGCCCGGGGGATAGCTCGCGCGTCCCATCGTGCTGCCTCCTGGTCGCCGCCTGTCCTGGCCGCTGCGCGGGTCGCTTGGGTCGCTGCTCCCGGTCGTCGGCCAGGAGCCGGCCGTCCCGTGTCCGCCTCGCCGCCGTCCCGGTCCCGCCACCGTCCTCGCGGCTGTCCTGCCCGGGGGCGGTGCCTGTGGGAACGGGGCTGTGAGCTTGTGTGGGGTGTGTTGTTGGGGTGCTGTTCTCCCTGGTGGCGGGGGTGGCCTGTAGGGGCTGTGAGCCTGTGAGGCTGTGAGCCGGGGGCCCGCGAGGGCGCGGTCCGGTGCCGTCGTCGCCAGCCTGGTCGACGTCCCGCTCGGTGCCGTGCTGCTCGGTGCCGCCGCCGTCCGTCGGCCTAGCGAGGATGGCTCGCGCGAGTCATCAAGCGGGCGCCCGGTCGCGCGGCCGTCGTCCTCGGCGCCGTCCCGGCCGACGTCGTGCTGCGCCCCGCCGCACCCGGCTGGCCTTCGGTCCCGGCCGCCTGGGCGCCGTCCTGGTCGACGTCCTCGGGGATGCCTCGCGCGTCCCATGGAGCTGGCGGGTGGCTGCGCCCCCGCGGCTGCCCGCCAGGCCGCCTCGCCGCCGCCCTGGCCGCCGTCCTGGCCGCCTCGTCCCGCCCGCCCGCTGCTGCGCACCGGCGGGGGCCCGGTGTGGGTGGCCGTCAGGCCGCCGTCCAGGAGGCGGTGTACCGCCTCGGGGGAGGCCCGGGTGGGGACCGTCCGCCTTGGCCGTGCTGCGCCGGTTCGGCGGCCCGCTGGGTGGTCGGCGGCGCCGGCCTGGCCCCGGGGGCGGTCCGTTCCAGAAATCTGGAACGCGGGGCGAGGGGCCGCTCCGTCCCGGCCGGCACCTGCTCGGGTGGCGCCGCAGGCGCTGCCGGGCACCCCTCGGCCGATGGGCCGCTAGGCCCCTCCCGGCCCCCTTCCTGGCCCGTCTGCGCCGCCCTTTTCCGGTGGCGCCACAGGCGTCACTCCCGGCCATTTTCGAGGGGCCGTCAGGCCCCGGCCCGCGCCGAAGGCCCCGCCCTTTTTTGGTCGCGCTTTCGGGTGAGGCCTCGTTGTGTTCGGGAGGGTGCGGGCCGGTCGTTATCGGCCGATATGAGCGGGCAGCGGGTTAGTGCTTGTTGTGGCATTAAGAGTGGGGTGCCAGGCGCCTGGCGGGCGGGTTTTCATCCGGATGCCGGGTGGGCTTCCTGGCTTATTTCTGTGCGCCCTGCGCGGTGACATCCGAAGGCCGGGCACCGGTGACATTCATGTGTGTTGCAAGGGCGCCCCGCGCTGCGCCCTGGCGCGGCGTTGCACGGGCTTTTTGACCGAGTGGGTTGTGACGGTTGGTGGGCTGTTTCCCGGCCGGTCCTGGGCCCTGATTCCGGGGGTGGTGCGGGGGCCGCGTCGGTGACAGCTCTTGCATCTTTGACGCCTCGCCCCGGCACGGGGCGGAGGGCCTAGGGGGGCTTGCCCGGGGAGCCCCTCGTGGGGCCGCTGGACGGGCGGGTGGTGGAGGGCCCCGGCAGGGGCCCCCGACCCGGGGAGACGCTGCGTCCGAGGATTTACGCCATATCGGCAACGGGTGCTCCACCGGATACCCCCTCCCCGCCAGGGGAGGGCCGTCTACCCGAAATTCGCGTCACATCGTCAACGCTGCCCGGACGGGGGAGGGAAGGGGGTGCTACCGGGATTTCGCGTCACATCGTCAACGCTGGGGGCGGCCCCCCGGAGGGAGGGCTGTCTACCCGAAATTCGCGTCACATCGTCAACATGCCCCGGGGCCCTGGCCGCAGGCCCCTCAGTTGCTGCCCCGTCAGGGGCCAAAGCCCGCCCGTGAATTCGCCGCAGGCGAATGGCCCCAGCCGCCCCCGCCCGGCGCAGCCGGGCCCCGAGGCGCAGCCTCGGGACACTACGCACGGTGACGCCGCCAGGCGTCACC
>NZ_JBHWDU010000096.1:0-28359 GCF_042734825.1 Kitasatospora sp. NPDC059648
GCAGCCTCGGCTACCGCAGCCCAGCCGAGTACGAGACCGTGCTGGCGGCCTGACCACCACACCAACGGTGTCCGTCAAAGCGGAGCAAGCTCAGATCGCCCTGCCAGGGGTGTGCGGTTGCCATCGGTGCGGCTGGTGGAGTGGTGCGGTTTGCTGGAGGTGAGGGAGGGCTCGCGCGAGGCCCCGGCGGGTCAGACGCGCTCTGCGAAGTCCTCGGCGGCGCGCTCGACGAAGTCGGCGACGCGCTTGGGATGTGCGACGAAGGCCGTGTGGGAGGCGTCGATGTCCTCGGTGTGCGCGTGCATCCGGTCGGCCATGTCCCGCTGCAGCTGGGGCGGGATGGAGTTGTCGTCGTTGGAGACGAGGTACCAGGTCGGCTTCCGGTCCCATCCCCGGACGGTGGCGGCCTCGGTGAACGCGAATGCGGACAGCGGCCGCTGCGTCGCGTACATCGCGCGGGCCAGTTCGTCGGAGGAGTCGCCGCAGAACACCTCGCGGAACCGGCCGGGGTTGATGTAGAGATCGGGGCCGCCCGGGGCGCCGGGAGCGTCGTACGGGGTCGGCGCGTTCTCGGTGGCGAGCAGCGACGGCGCGTACCCGTCCTGTGCGCTGAGGCAGCTCTCGCCGACATCGAGGCCGAAAGCGGCCAGGTAGACCAGGCCGATCACGTTGTCGAGGCCGTCGACGGCGTGGCTGATGACGGCGCCGGCGTAGGAGTGGCCGACGAGCACGACGGGGCCGTCGATGGCCGCGACGCGGGTCCGGATGGACGCCGCGTCGGAGTGAGGCCGCGCAGCGGGTTCGGCGGGGCGATGACGGTGAAGCCGTCGGCTTCGAGGTGGGAGATCAGTCCGCTGTAGCCGGACGCGTCCGCGAACGCGCCGTGGACGAGGACGATGGTGGGTTTGGCATCGGTCCTGGTCGTGTCGGTCATGGTCGTGCCTTTCGCGTCGGATGGAACGGTGGTGGCTGCGCGGTGTGCAACTTCATTGGAAGGAGGCGTTTTGGGGCGGATCGCCGGTCAGGCGGCCGGTGCGAACGCGGTGATCGCGTCGACGAGGTCGTCGGGGGCTTCGAGCGGGATGAGGTGCCCGGTGTTCGCAATCACCGCGAACTGCGCTCCGGAGAGGTAGGGAAGGAGGTTGCGGCGCAGCACGTCGGCGGGTTCGACGCGGTCGTACTCGCCGGCGATGACGAGGGCGGGGACGCTGATCATGCGGGCGTGTTCGGTGATGTCCTCGGCGATGCCGCGCAGCGGCCATTCCGTGCGCGCCGCCTCGGCGCCGGCTCGGGAGTCCGCGCCGATCTGTGCCTTGAGTCGCGCAGGCAGGTCCGTGGCGGTCAGGACGGTGTCCCTCGCGCCGGCGACGGACTCTTCGGTGTCGTAGGCGTGGGAGAGGAACTCGCGGTACTCGGCGGTGATCTCCGCGGCCGGCCTGGCCGGTCCGGATCCGACGAGGACCACCCCCCGCAGACGGGCGGGTCGGGTCGCGGCGACGAGTTGTGCCACCTTGCCGCCCATGGAGTGCCCGACGAGGACGTAGTCGTCGATTTCGGCGTCGGCGAGGACGGCGACGGTGTCATCGGCGAGTTGGCGGAGCGTGTAGGGCCCGGGGAGTGTGTTCGAACGACTCCACCCGCGGAAGTCGATCGCGAGGGTGTCGCGGCCGGGCAGACGGTCCACGACCAGCTCCCAGGTGCGGGCGGACCCGCCCCAGTAGTGCAGGAAGACCAGGGTGGGACCCGTGCCCCTGTGATGGTCGTATGCGGGCAGGGAAAGGTGCTGTGTGCTGGTCATGCGGGGATCCTCCGGTCTCGCTTTGCGGCTGGTTTTGCCGTGGTTCCATTGGACCGCCGTACGCGGAACGGGACATCGGCACGACTGGACGACTGATGGTGAAAACTGGACTCGTGGCAACGATCCGGCACATGACCTATCAGCCCGTCGGCCGTGGGGCCTCGTCAGTGGAGGTCCCGCCGAGTCCTGGCCGTTCGTCGACGCGGCACGCAGGCACCTCGTCCTCGAGGCGGCCGCCCTGGCCGGGGACCCGTCGACGGAGCTGCCCGCGATCCTGCTGTCCGCACTGATCACCCGCGTCGAGCCCCCGCATTCCCAGGCGCGCTCGGCGAACCCGACGTTCCAGCTGTTCCGCTCGAGCGTCGAGGCGCATTTCCGGACCCACCACGACGCCGGTTACTACGCGGCTGTGCTCGGGTTCGCCCCGCGCACCCTGACCCGGGCAGTGCAGCAGGTCACCGGGCGTACCGCGAAGGCGTACATCGTGGAACGGATCGTGCTGGAGGCCAAGCGCCTGCTGGCCCACGAACGCGTCACCGCGGCGCGATGTGCGAGCGAACTCGGGTTCCCGGACCCGTCGAACTTATCGCTCTTCTTCCTGAACGCGACGGGCCTGCGCCCAGGCGCCTGGCAGGCGGCGACGATCCCCACCAAGGCAGCGGCGGCGAGGACCAGCAAGCGCGCCAGCGCCACCGGCAAACAGCAGCTGTCCCAGCTCACCAAGGCTGAGCTCTATCAGCGCGCCGCCGACCTCGACATCCCGCACCGCTCCACCATGAGCCGCGACGAATTCCAGCAAGCCGTTGAACACGCGGGCCGGCCACGACGCAAGGCATCCTGACCCTCCGGAGCACCGTGCGGTGGCCGCACGCGGGCCGCCCGCGGCGATCTCCGCTACCCATCGGGGTCGAGGGGCGTGTCAGCGATCTGGCTCTTACGGCGGACCGAACCTGACCCGGCTGCGTCGGCAGGCCGGGCTGGCCCTGGTCTCGAGTTGGCCGCCAGGTCAAGGGTCGGGCTGCCGTTCTTGGAGGTAGCGGGGTGTGGAAGCGATGATGCTCGCGTGACGACGCATCTGACGCTGTTCGCGGACTACCACCAGATCCAGGTCATGGATGAGGTGTTCGACGGAGATCTGGGCGGGGCGTGGACTACGGAGGCCTGGGTCGACGGGGTCGCCGTCGCTGGTGGCGCTGTGGCGATCGGTACTGAGGACAACCTCGACGTTTGCGTCGATGTGGAGATCCTCGACGCCGAGCCGACCGATGACGGCCTCGACTTCGACCACGTCGTGGAGGCGAGCCTGTCGATATCGTCCGGGCGCGTCGTCGTGAAGGGGTGTACCGACTACCTCCCCGATGCCGCGCGGTTCGAAATCCCTGCCGGGGCGATCCGCGTCAGGGCATCCCGCTCGTATCTGGACGCGCCCGACTGCACCGATGGCGTGGATGCCACCGAGTTCGTTCGGCTGCAGTTCTGGCCCGGCCCGCTGGCCGGCCCCCGCGTGATCAGGCGGCGGACCACTCCCCAGCCGTAGCAATGGCTGGCCGGCTGGTCCAGACCGTCCACAGGCTGCGCCCAGTCAGAGCCCGTCCGAGAACTCGGTCACGGACTGGCCCACAGTCGGAGCGCCGTCCCGATCGGCTTCGGGGCAGCTCTTCGTCGTGGTCATCGGTTCACCGCGGAGCACCGGGGCCGGGCAGTTCGCGCTATGGGCCGACATCGTGCCCCTGCTGCTGTCCGCAGGACTCGACGACCTGACCACTGCCCACCTCGTGGACGGCATCACCACCGCGGCGCTCACCGGCGACCTCGTCGGCACTCTCAACGCCAGGCGCGCCGCCCTGGCCCCGGTACGCACGCTGCCAGGGACGGCGGCGCGTGCTTCCGTGATCCGGGTCGGGCAAGTCACGGCCACGCAGTGCGGTGCCATCCCTCGTGTCGTCGCCCGTGCGGGTGACAGAACCGGCGGGTGGTGGCGGCCGCGGTATGCGCCGTGGGCTACTGGACGGGTGCGTAACAGGAGGAGCGCCCTCGTCGCGGCTGCCGTGCTTACCCTGCTCCCCGCGGTGCCCGGTCACGCGGTCGCGTCGACAGTTGGAGGCGCTGCCCACCGCCAGGTTGCCGTCGCGGGTCCCAGTGTGCTGGGTCGTCAGACGGCGCTGGAGCAGCTGGCCGACGCCGTCACCGGAGTGCCTGAGCATCGGCGCGCGACGGTGCCGGGCTACGCGGGTCACACCATCGATCCGGAGCGGGGCCTTCTGACGCTGTTCTGGCACGGTGACGTGCCTGAGCGGGTGAGCGGCCTACTTGAGCACCCACCGGCAGGGGTCACCGCGAGGGTCCGGCAGGCGCCCTACACCCTCCGGCACCTGCGCGAAGCACGGGACCGGCTCGTGGCAGCCGCCGTACGCGGCGAGGCGGACGCGGTGTGGAACGGGGCCGGGCCCGCCGCGGACGGGACCGGGCTGAACGTCACCTACACGCCCGACACCACCGGCCAACGCCGCGCGCCCACCAGCGAGCGGATTGCCGCGCTCGCCGCCGAGATCGCAGGTGTTCCGGTCACAGCCGCACCCGCCGCCACCCCGGCGGTCACCGCGACCCGGCACTCCGACGCCAGCCCCTGGAGCGCCGGCGCCGAACTCACCGCACCCGGCAACGCCTTCTGCACCTCCGGGTTCGGTGCCTGGCGCGACAAGACACCGGTCCTGCTCACCGCCGCGCACTGCGGAACCTCCGGCGCCTACAAGACCGGCACCGGCACGACGATCGGCACGGCCGCCGACTCGGACACCGGGCTCGACATCACCATCATCAACACCAACGGCACACCGAGCGGCCGCTTCTACGACGGCACCTGGGACAACGCCTCCGGGTACTCCAAGCGCGTAATCGGCGCCGGCCACAACTCGGTCGGCGGCCTGGTGTGCGGAAGCGGCGCGATGTCGGGGGTGCACTGCGACCTCAAGGTCACCAGGACCGAGTACGCCGCCAGTGTCGAGGGAACCTGGCACAAGGACATGGATGTCGCCGAACGCACCGACTCCGGCACCATCGCGGTGGCCCAGGGCGACAGCGGCGGCCCGACCTTCGCCAGCATCAACGGCGGCGAGGACATGCAGGCCCGCGGCATCATCGTCGCCGGCGGCGGCCAGAAGGTCGTCTGCAGCCCGACAGCTGCCAGGACCACCTGCTACGACACCGTCCTGTACACCCCGATCTCACCGATCATCGACAAGTTCGGCCTATCCATCGCCTGACCGACAGTACGAAGGAAGGGGCGCCCCGTGGACGTCGCGCTCACCGGCCGGCTCGTGGCCACCCTCGGAGTTCTGGCCATCGCGTGCGGCGCGGCCGCCGCCCAGGGCGCCGGGCCCCGCGGGCAGGAGCTGGCCGATCTCCAGCAGGCCATCTACCGGGCCGGTGTCGGCCCGGCGACCTGGCACGTGGACACCGTCGGCGCCAACCCCGGCAACCGGTTGCAGAGGGTCGAGGTGATCGGCGACCTCCAGGCCGCCCGCCGCGTTCTCGATCAGCGTTTCCCCGGCCAGACCGAGGTCGTGCGCGGCCACATCACCTCCGACCTGGTCTACCGGCGCGGCCACGACTACCAGCTCGAGGGCGAACTCCAGAGCATCGACCAGCCGGACTTCCAGGTGTTCGAGACCGGCCTCGCACCGGACGGCCACACCACCGTCGGCGTCGTCGGCGACGTTGCCGGGGCCCGCGCCTACATCAACGCGCACTACCCCGGCCGTTCCATCACTGTCCACGGCAACACCCCCTGACGTGGCGCCGAACCGGCGGGCCCACCAGAGGCCGCTCACGTGTCGTCGTCGGCGCTGGTGTCAGGACAGGCGTGTGCTGGTGCCGGCATGTGGCCCCGTGGGTACCGGCGGGTGCGCACCCGGGAGGCACGCCAGTAAAGCTGCCAGCGCCCTGGAGCTGTGGCTATTCACCGGTGGGATGAGGGACCGGCCAGGGGTGGCCAGTACTGAGACGGGAAGTTGCGGAGGGACCGCCGCATCGCCTGGCTGGCCGAGGTTGTCAGCAGCCGTTCGGTATCGAGCGCGTCACACCTCGCACGACCGGGCTGGACCTTCACCTCGCCGAAAACCCTGCGCATGTCCAGTCGCTCGTTTCCGTACTCCTGCCCACCGTCCACGCCGCTGCGCCTCACGGCATCCCGGACGGCGCTCCGCTGGCGGCCCGGCCCGGCGGCGTGGACTACTTGGGTCCGAAGCGGGCCACCGCACCACACGAAGCAGACCCCGGCACGGCCCGGGCCGTAGGCCGTGTTTTGGAACTGATGGTCCTCACGTCCCATAACATCGATGATCTTTGCTGTGGGGCGTGGGGATCTCTCTGATGAGCAATGGGCCGTGTTGGAGCCGTTGTTGCCGACTGGCAGCGTGGGACGGCCGTCGAGGTCTCGTCGCAGGTTGATCGACGGCATTCGATGGCGGGTGCGAACGGGTGCCCCGTGGCGTGACGTTCCGCCGGAGTACGGGAAAATCCCAGCTCGGCGAGAGCGTCGGCCCGGCGGCGCTCGACGTCGCTGAGCCCCATGCCCTCTGGTCCGAGCAGCACCGCGGGCCGGCGGTCGACACCCGCCGGGAGAGCGAGGTGGCCGATCATCGTCAGACAGTCCTCCGGGTACTCGACCGTGCGCGTCGTATTCCGTGGGGTCCGTGTCTGGGGTGCCGGAGGCGGCCTGGAAGGGGCGGACGACGGTTGCGCCGCCCGTCCCGGTCGGCGCAACCGCCCCTACCACGTGAAGGACCCCGTGGTCACCTTGCTCATGCACCATCGCTTCGACGTCGTGATCGCTGCGGTCTTCGGCCTCGTGTGAGCGCCCGGGCCCCGTCACCGCAGGCCCGGCGCCGAGCGCTGTCAGCGCCCTGCTCTAGCGTTCCCGACATGACCCAAGCCGCTCACGCGTACCGCTATCTGCGCTCCTCCGTGCTGGACGACCTGCACGGGCGCCTCGGGCTGGAGACCTCCGGTGGGGCCACGCCCTTCGGCGAGGTCGCCCATCCGCACTTCTTCGAGGGGATGTTGACAGCCCCTTCGGCGGCGGCCGCCGGGCTGCTCGCGGTCGCGGACGTGGCCGCGGCACGCTACTACCAGCCCCGACTGCCCGCCTCGCTGGACCCGGTGGTCACCGCCAACGGCGACCGGCTGCGCTTCGAGTCCTTCTCCGGCTGCGGCGGCGTCTACGCCCGCCTCGACGTGCTCGAATCCGGCCTGGACGGCGGCGGGATAGGCCACGGAACCACCAACGTCGACGTCAACGTCCCGCTGCGGGACGCCCTCGGCCGCCTCGGCCCGGCCGAGCCGCTACGGCTCGCGGTCGGCACCGAGGCGCTGGAGGTCACCACGCCGGACGGCCCGCTGGTGGAGAAGAAGGTTCCGCTGCCGGACCGCTGGCTACGCGGCTTCGCCGAGACGCAGGTGGTAGCCGTCGGCTTCGACCTGCGTGCCGAGCTGCCCGCCGCCGAGGCCGTCCGTTTCCTGCGCTCGCTGACGGCGGGGGGCGCGCGCGGCACGGCCGGCGCGACGCAGTGGGTCGTCCCCACCGGGCGGCTGCCGCGGCAGACCAGCCGGCCCGTGCCCGGCGCCGTCTGCCTACCCGGCCCGCAGCGACTCGTGGCGCTGCAGCGGGTGCTGCGCCACGCTCGCGCGCTGCGCATCTACGGCCCGCCGCTGACGGCCGGGGACACCCGGCCGACCAGCTCAGCCTGGGAGGTCGAGCTCCCGGGCATGCGGCTGACGCTCACCCTCTCCCCCGACCCGGCGCGCGGCTTCTCCGGCGAGGGCGGCGTGCTGGACGCGCTGGCATCGGCCGGCAGCGAGCAGGACGCGGATCTGGTCGCGGTGCTGCTGGCCTGGGAGCCGCGGATCGACGTGGCGGAGCTGGCCGAGCAGGCCGGCCTGTCGTCGCAGCGGGTCCGCGCGGCGCTGACCTGGCTGGGCACCTCCGGGCAGGTCGGCTACGACACCGCCGAGGCGGCCTTCTTCCACCGTCAACTCCCCTACGACGCTGGCCGCGCCGAGTCCCGCAACCCGCGGCTGCGAGCCGCCCGCACACTGGTCGCCGCCGGGGCCGTCCGCCCGGAGAGGGACGGCGGGGCGCTGGTGCACGTGGAGGATCATGTACACCGGGTGCGCCGCGCGGCGGACGGCTCGCTGGGGTGCACCTGCCTCTGGTGGGCCAAGTACCGGGGCGGGCGCGGGCCGTGCAAGCACGTGCTGGCGGTGGGGTTGGCGGCGGAGAGCGTCGCTTCGAACGATGTGAAGGAGAGGGCGGCGCGATGAGCCTGCTGGACCGTGTGGACGCTGGGGATGCCAACGGCGTCGTGGCTGCGCTGGCCGCACTGGGTCCGGCGGAGCGCCGGGCCCTGCTGCCCGAACTCAAGCGCCGCCGCAAGGAGATGTCCGTCGCCTGGTGGGAGCACTCGGGAGGCCACAAGCTGGCCCTGCTGGTGGCCGGGCTCGGCTGCAACACGGCGCCCTCCGCCGCGTTCTCCTGGGCGAACGGCATCGGCTCCCCCGCCGGGATCGTGGTCTGGCAGAACGAGACGGTCCTGGCCGTCGTCGACCAACAGAGTCCGGAGTGGCAGTCGGAGGTGCTGCGCAGGATCGCCGAACGACGGCCCCCCGCCTGGCTCGGCAACGAGTACCCGGCCGTCGAGCGGCTCGCCCGCGCCGCGGGTGAGCCGGTGCCGGTCACGGACGGAGTGGTGCTTGCGTGGCAGCGCCACCACGTCCCGCCCTACGCGACCGAGGAGTACCGACGCGAGCTGGTGCTCCGGCTGGCCCAGGCGTCGTCGACCCCCTCGCTGCTCCTCGGGATGTTCGATGTCGTCGGCGCGGGCGACCAGCTGGGCGAGGCGTGGCGTGGCGCGGTCCTCGGCCTGATCGAGGCCGGCGTGGTCGGGCGCGACGAGATACTCGACCGCTGCCTGGCCCGGCTGGCGCGCGGCGGACGGCCGGGCGACCAGCGCGGTTTCCAGCGGCTGCTGGAGCAGCTCGCGCCGACCCCGGAGGAGACCGCCGCACGGATCCGCGCCTACCTGCCGCTGCTGGACAGCCTGTCGCCGGTGGCCGCCCTCGGCCAGGCACAGCTCGCCGAGGCGGACGCCGCAGGCCTGCTGGAGCCGGAGCACCTGACCGAGGCCTCGGCCACCGTCTTCTTCCGCAGCGAGAAGAAGCTGCTGCGCGCCCAGCTCACCTGGCTGGACCGCTCCGGTCGGCGCTCCCCGGACTGGGCGGCGGCGGCCGTGCGCGGCGCGGCCCTGGCCTTCGGGCAGAGCGACGCGGAACTGCAGGATCGGGCGCTCAAGGTGGCGGCGCGTCACCTGAAGGTGGCGGGTCCTGCCCTGCTGCCCGAACTGCGGGCGGCGACCGAGCTGCTCGGTCCGGCCCAGGCCGCCAGTGCGGTGGCGCTCTTCGGCCTGGACACCCCCGCCGCCTCGGACGCCGCCGCGCCCTACGAGGAGCTGCTGCCGCCGCTCCCCCAGTCAGTACCGCTGGCCGAGCCTCTGGACGATCCCGCCGGCGTGGCCGAGGAGCTGGCCGCCGTGCTGGCGGGCGACGACAGCGTCGCCGCCTTCGAGCGGACGCTGGCCGGCCTGGTCCGCGAGGCGTTCCGGGACGGGGAAGCGCTCCGGGCGGCGCTGAAGCCGGTGCTGGGCGAGGAGAAGTGGGCCGAGACGCTCAGCGTCTGGTCTCCGGACCACACCTGGATCGCCCTCGCCGCGGCCGCGGCCGCAGGTCAGGTCACCGAGGCGCGGGCACACGCCATGCTGCAGGGGCAGGGCCCGCTCCGGACGGAACATCAGGAGCGCCTCAGCGCCGTCCACGCCACCCGGGTGCACGAGGCCGCCGCTCTCATCGTGCTCGGACGCACGCCCTTCCTCGTCGCCACGCCCAGCTACGCGGACGGCGGGCTGGAGGCGGCCGTGCTGGTGGAGCGCATCGCCGCCCTGGAGGCGGCGGACGGCGAGGTCGGCGCGGCTGACTTCAGCCAGGCGCTGCTCCGCGTCCTGCCGACGGACGATCCGGCGGTGCAGGCAGCAGCCGTGCAGCTCCGCTCGGCGGAGGGCCGACGGCTGGCCCAGTGGCTCGCCCAGGGCGGGCTGCCCGGACAGCGCACCGAGCGGCTGCCTGCCGGGGCGGGGCCGCGTGCGTGCCCGCGCGTCACCCAGCCCGGGCTCGCGCCGGATCAGGAGCCCCTGCTCCACCCGGACATACGCCGGATGCTCAACCCGATGGTGGACGGGGAGGGGCACCACATCCTCGCCTACGGCGATATCGCGACGCCCTACGCCCTCGCCGTGCTGCCCTGCCACCGCGAGGAGCTGGCGGTCCGGCTCGGCAACGCGATCATCGAAGCCGCCCAGTACGGCGCCAAGGGCGCGCAGCTGCTGCCCCAGCTGGTCGAGGCGGGCGGTCCGGCCGGCCCCGGGGTCCACCTGACGGTGGCGTGCGCGCTCGGCGCGGCGACGGCGGAGGACCGCACGGCCGCCGTGGACGCGCTGCTGCTGCTCGCCGCCCAAGACGCGCTCGACGCGGACCGCCTCGGCGCCGATCTCGCCGAGGCGGTCCGCTGCGGCGTGGCCCCGCTGAACCGGGTGCCGCTCACCCTCCGTCAGGCTGCCGAGTCCGGCGCCTACGGGACGGTCTGGTCGGTCCTCCGCGCAGCCCTGCCGGGCCTGCTGGCCCCGGAGCCGATACGCGGCGTGCCGGAACTACTGGCCATCGCCGCCGACTGCGCCGCCCGCAGCGGCGCGACGGACGCGCTGCCGGTGATCGAGGCGCTTGCGGCGCGCCGCGGCTCCTCCCGCCTGCTGAAGGAGGCCCGGGCGCTGCACGCCGTGCTGACGGCGAGCTGAGAGGCGGCTCATTCCAGCTACGCGGAGACCGCCGTCCCCTGCTCGGCGGGGGCGCGCTCGCCCTCCGGCGCGACCGGAAACCCCCCGAGGTCGGTCGAGGCGCGGCGAGGCGGCGGAATGTGTTGTGGCCCGTTTCCGGCAGCTCCAATGCCGGGAACGGGCCCATGCGCTCTTCTCCTGGTCTAACCCCGCGGTTCCATGCCGTCGGCCATGTCGTGCAGGTGGTAGACGGCGCAGGGCAAGCCCGGCCGTACCAGTACGGGCTGGTCAGCGCAGTGGGTGCGTCCGGGACGGCCGCCAGCTGGTCCGCGGCCTGCATCCACGCCGTGGCCACCAGCCCCCGCATCCGGTCGGCGCCGGTTTCCACGGCTCGTTCGAAACTCAGGGGCCGACCCGATCGAAGCGCAGCGACGTGTGGCCGGCGTTGTCGTCGTAGATCTGGGCGACGAGCGCTGTTCCGACGGCGTCGGTTCGGGTGCCCTGCAGCCGGATCGTGGTCGGCTGAACGCGCGCCCGTACGAGCAGCGGGGGGAGCGGCCGAGTGAAGTTCCCCCCTGATCTTGGACAGCGGGTGCTTACGCTGCGGGGGGTGAAGTCGTGCTGCAGCCTGGCTCGGGTCTCGAGTGGGGTGAGGTGCCCGAACTCGGGGTGTTTGCGGAGCCTGGTGCGGTTGTATTCGACTTCGATGAAGCGGAAGACGTCGGCGCGGGCGGCCTCGCGGCTCTCCCAGACGGTGGTGCCGATCTCCGCTTTGAGCAGTCCGAAGAAGCTCTCGGCTGCGGCGCTATCGTAGCATATGCCGGTTCTTCCCATGCTCTGCCTCAGGTCCAACTTCCTTGTCTACCTGCGGAATTCGCCACTCGTGTACTCGCTTCCGCGGTCGGTGTGCATGATGCATCCAGGCTGCAGAGCGCCGCGGCCGACGGCCATGCGCAGGGCGTCGGTGACCAGTTCGGCCCGGTGGTGGTCGGCCATCGCGTAGCCGATCACCTCGACACGGGGCTGGTCGAATCCTGGAAGGCGGGCCGACTTGTCGGGCCCGTCGTCAAGGTGTGCGCCGCGGAGGCCGCCTTGCTCACTGCGGCCGAGCGAGGAGCCGCGTGAACGCCCCGCAGCTTCCCCGCGGGCGCGAGACCACCGTGACCCAGTGTGAGGGCAACGAACCCCATGAGGCACACCAGGGGCAGGCAGCCGGATCGGGCCGGACCTGCACAGGAATTCCGGGTTCGGCCCTCGACACCGGACGACCGCTCACGTTCATCGATGAGATGGCTCATGTGTCCGCCGCACTGGCGCAGGATCCGCTGCTCGGGCCGGGCTGGCTGGATCTACTGCCACGGCAGGACCCGATCTGGCAGGCCCCGTCCATGCCGAGGAGCGCCCACGACTGACGACGGCTGAGGCCAAGGCCGAGACTGCCGTACCGGCGAAGACGGAGCGCGGTCGAGTGAAGGTCTGCAGGCGCGGTGTCAGGGCGGCAGGGTGCGGTCCGTCGGGAAGACGACGGCGAGGCCGGCGAGTGCCGGCCGAACCGCAGGGCATTCGGCCGACCATCGGGTCAGCAGATCTGGTGTGCGGTCCTGGGACCGCGCCGCGGGCCCGGGCCTCGCTGTCGGGTCGGCGTGTTGCGGGGGAGGTCGGCCAGCCTCCCGCGTTCCGCTCATTGCACCGGCTTCATCCAGTCGGTTGTCGCGGGGCCGTAGGAGTCCGCTGGCGGCTCGGCCGGAAGCTGGATACCGGCATCGCAATGCAGCTCGGCGGAGATTACCTTGGCCAGTTTCAAGGCCGAGTTGGCCAGCAGCTGGCGCTGGTGGGGGGTCAGCCGTCCTTGGTCGCGGCCGTAACCGGCGGCTCGACCGAGGACGACGACGTCCATGAAGTACGGGACCGAGAAGTGGTCGGCTTCATGGGACTGGGTCCAGCAGCGGAAGTAGACTCTGGTGCCTTCGCTGGTGAAGTTCCCGCCGCTGTCCTTGTCGTGGGCGAAGAGAACTGACTGCAGGCGCAGCGAGGGCATTTGCTTCGGCGTGTGTATGTCCGTCGGCGGGGGCTCGGGATAGCCCTCGTCCTGGTTCACCAGCACGTTCACGAGCTGGTGTTCGCCCTGCTTGGCGCCACAGCTGCCCAACAAACGGGCGAAGTCGTCCTGGTGGGCCGTCCGCAGTGGGCCCTGCGCCGCCTTGACGTCCTCGTTGCCCACCATGAGCGCGCGCAGCGTCTGTTCGTCCAGCGTGCCGTAGCACGAGGACGCGGGCACTGCGGCGAAGGAGTTGGGTCGCCACTCCTGCCAGGCCGGCCATGCCCCCGCCAGCACCCCGATCGCGAGTGCCGCCGCCCCCAGCCGCTGCCACCGCCTGAGCCGCCGAGGCTGCCCCTCGTCCAAACCGTCGACCTGCTCGGCCGTCATTACACTCCCCCGGGTATTGATTGCTTTCTGACCCCGCCCGACCGTAGTCGGCACATGATGCAACGTTACTGATCCTGAAATCGTCATGTCGGAGCGGCTGGGCATCCAGGTGCGGTCGGCCTGACAGTACTTCGACGCGGCTGCCTTGACCGAGTCGATCGCCGAGGGTCGGCGCGAGTACAAGGAGGGCAATCGGGCCCGCGGGGCTGGGCAGGCTCCGATGCCACCGATCGACGACCCGGAGCTGGCGCTGATCCTGTCCAGCGTGCCGGACGCGCTGGCCGAGACCGGTGGTGACCTGTATGCGTGATCACGATCGTCGCCTGTGCACGCTCGATCAATGTGGCGCAGTTCCCGTCTGCCCGAGTCCGCGGCGTGCGCGTCGAGCAGCTCCCGCAGCCTCGGTCCGTGCCGCTCGACCGCGGAGACGGGTGCGGGGATCAGGAACCACATGCCGTAGTAGCTCATGGCCCGTCAGCCTAGGAGCGGCCGCAGGCAGCGGGCCGTCACGGACCGACCTGGGTGGCGAACAGCCCCTGCCCGGTCTCGGCGGCGGCCCGCCACACCGGGACCACACCATCCACCATGGCCTCGATGCCGTCGCTGTTGTAGCCCTCGACCAGCACCTCGGGCGCCCGCTCCACGACCCGCGCCCGTTCTTCCTCGTCCAGGGCGAACACCGCCTCGACGGCGGGCAACGAGGCCTTCACCTCGTCCGGGCTCAGCAGGAGGTCCCCGAACCAGCCGGGCAACCCGGCGAACCGTGCCGGTCCCAGCGATGCCGCTGTCCCCCGACGACGTCGAGCGGTTGCCGGAGGACGAGTCCGATGAGGCGTTGCAGCGCGGGTTCGCCCCCTCGACACCGGCGAACATGGTCCCGATCTGGCGGGCCGCCGCCGAAGGTGGCGGCCTCCACGCGTTGCGGGGCGGGACGTTGTTGGGTGCGGTCGGCCGCTGACGGGGTGGGCGAGGACGCCTCCGGGTCGGATCGGGTCGGGGATTGGTCCGTTGCCCGTGCCGCAGCCGGGTTGTCCTCCAGCGGCTGAGCGCGCATGTGGAGTGAGCCGCGGAGAGGCCTGTCAGGAGGTCTCGCGAACGATCCAAAAGCGGGACTGGCGGTACGCGGTGCCGTTGGGGTCGTCAGCCGCGACGCGAATTGGAGTGTGGAGACACACGAGTCTGCCGCCCAGTTGCTTCTCCTGGGCCGTCAGCCACCGCGACTGCCAGAGCATTGCGGCCGCCATGCCCGCCAGGAGCATGCCGGCCGGTATCCCGGTCGCGTAGCTGAGAACGAGCCCGATCAGCAGCACCAGAAGTAGCGGCTTGGTGAGGCTGCGGGAGAACAGGTCGAACGTCTTGTCCCTCGCGACCGTCTCCGCGGTCGGCGGCGGAGGAGCCAGCCCTTCCAGCCTCGCCTCGTACCACGGCCGACGGGCCTTCAGCAGTCCCCAGAACGTCGTCGCGAAGAGGATCAGAGCGGTTCCCACGCTCGTCGCGGGACCCAACTGGTGGGATCCCCCTATGTAGGCCGGCACACAGCTCACCAAGCTCACGGTGAGCAGCAGGGACGCCTGAATCCGTACGGACGCGACGAGCTCTACCAGCCGCAGACCATCGCCCACGAAGCATCCCCCACTCGACCGAGATCGGGAGAATCCTAGCGGGTGGCGAAACGCCCGCCAGGGCCTGCCTCGTCACTGGCTGGCAGTGCTCCGACACCGCCGCCCAGAGCCGGGCGATCAGGGAGTGGGGAGTGTAGCGGTCGGGCGATGGGTCAGATCTTCATGAGGCCGCCCCTCGATCCTGTGCAGCGGCCGTTGATAGTGGCAGCGGCGGGCGATGGCCTGGCGTGCCCGGCGCCAGAAGGACCAGTTCAGGGCATGAGCATGTGGCGAGTGTCGTGGCGAACGCGGGCCGTGGGGACGGCCGCCTGCCAGGAGCCGCCGGATCTCTGCCACGGTGAGGTCGACCAGGGTGCGGGCCTCCGCCGAACGGGGGAACCAAAGGCGGCCATCTGGGCCTCTATTAATCTGTTCACCCCAAAAGCGATCGAATGGACACGGGGGGAGGGCTGATGGCGGACGGGTTCAAGGTCGACCTGGATTCGCTTGACAAGGCGGCCTCGGGCATCACCGACACCTTGGCAAAGCTTCAGTTCAAGAAGGTCAGTGACCTCGACCACAAGAAGGAGGACATCGGTCACGACCATCTGGCCGACGTCCTCGGGCACTTCCTGAAACGCTGGGAGATCGGCGTGGAGAACCTTGGGAAAGACGCCGCCCAGGTCTCCCAGCGCCTCAACGCGAGCGTGAAGGCGTACGGACAGCTCGACGGGCAGCTCGCTGGGCACCTGCACGGCTCGCTCAGCCGTGACAGCGGTGAGGACCCGGGGGCGAAGTAGTGGCGAAGGAACTCGGAGAGACGTCCGACCCGAAGGAGCTCGTACCCGGCGACCCGGAAGCGGTGGGGTCGACCGCCGCCTGGCTGAAGAGCTACGGCGACACCCTGCACTCGACGGGTGAGGGGCTCAAGCGGATCGACACCACCGACGGGTGGTCGGGTGAGGCCGGTGACGCGTTCCGGGCCGCCTTCAAGGGCGAGCCCCAGAAGTGGCTGGAGGCGGGTGACTGCTTCCACGACGCCGCCACCGCGCTGACCACCTACAAGTCGACCCTGGAGTGGGCGCAGGGGCAGGCCAAGGACGCGATCCGGCAGTGGGGCGAAGCCCAGGCCGCGACCGACAAGGCCAAGACCGAGCACGACGCGCAGGAGAAGAGCGAAGGCCACACGCTGCCGTTCACCGATCCCGGCGACGCCACCAGGACGAGCGCCCAGCAGACCCTGAGCAGCGCGCGGAGCCAGCTGAAGACGGCCGGCGACACCGCGGCCGACGCGGTCGCCAAGGGCCGTGACAAGGCGCCCGAGGAGCCGGGCTGGCTGGACAAGGTGGGCGACTTCTTCTCGGACGCCGGGGACTTCCTGGAGGACATGGGCAAGACCGCCCTCGCGGACCTGGCCTCCGTCGGCAACGCGATGATCCACGACCCGGGCTCTGTCCTGGAGATCGCGGGCGGCCTCGGCCTCGCGACGCTCGGCGCCGGCGGCGAGGTCCTGGGTGTCGGCCTGGACCTGACGGGTGTCGGTGCGGCCATCGGCATCCCCGTCAACGTCGCCTCGGCCGGCGTCATCGCCACCGGCCTCGGCATGGCCGGTATCGGCGCGGCCAACATCGCCAACGACGCGATGGGGCCCGACCGGGTCCAGATGGAGGGCAACGGCGGGGGCGGCGGAAGCAGCTCCCCGGACATGCGCACCCAGCCGTCCAGGGCGGCCGACCCCAACGCCACCCCCGAGGGACGCGTCACCAACATCCCCAAGAACGCGGACGACACGACCAGGCGCGCGTTCACCCGGGAGAACGAGTCGGCCGACATCCTCGCGAAGAACGGCTACAAGGTCGAGCAGAACCCAGACGTTCCCGGCACGACCAAAAACCCCGACTACCGTGTCGAGGGTGAGGTCATGGACTGTTACGCGCCCACCGCGAAGAACCCGCGCTCCATCGCCACCGGCATCCAGAAGAAGGTCGACGAAGGGCAGGCGGACCGCATCGTCCTGAACCTGTCCGACAGCGACGTCGACGTGGGTGCCATGCGCAAGCAGCTGAACGACTGGCCGATCGACGGGTTGAAGGAGGTCACCGTGATCGACAAGGCCGGCAAGGTGATCTCCCTCTACCCGTAGCAGAACAGAAAGACGGACATGGCAATCTCCTACAGCCTCGAGCTGGTTACCCCGTGGTCCACGGCCCAGGTCGCCCAGACGTTCGCCGACGTCGCCCGGTCCCTGCGGCTCGTCGACGCCTCCGCGACTGTCGACGCGCTGCTCGGCGACGGCGCGCTCACGGTGTACGGCACCTCGCTCCGGGTGGCCACCCGCAAGCCCACCCCGTGGGGGGACCCGGAGATCGGCGGCCGCGTCTTCACTCCGACTGTCTCGGTCGTATTCCGGCTGGGCAAGGACGCCGACATCTCTGGCCAGCAGGACGACATGACTCGCCTCGCCGACGGCCTGCTGGCGCAGGTGCCCGGCGACGCGGTCCTGCACCTTGACTACGAGGATGTCTGGATGGTCCGCCAGGACGGCGAGTTGACTTTGAGTGAGCGCTCCGACTTCTGGCCGCCGAACCGTCTGGCCGGCATCTCGGCGCCGTACTGCCGCCGGAGCCACGAATTCGTCGACGAGGAGTGAGCCCCATGCGCGGCATCGACCTGTAGAACGACCCTGCACACCGACCACGGAGCGCACCAACACGGTGCGGGGCTCCACCACGTTGCTTGGGGCGCCATCGCCGTGCACACGGGCGCCCTGCTGCGCCTGCTGACTCGCGGCTGGGTTCTCGAGAAACGGGCCGGGCCTCCGGTCACCAGCACGGTGATCCGGGGGCCCGGCCGCTCGTGTGCGGAAGTGCGGTCAGGTGCGCGGGTTGAGGCCGACGCCCATGGCGTTGATGATGTCCTGGGCCTCTGTCCAGTACAGGTTGGTGTTGCCGGACTGGCCGGAGACGATGCCCCTGGCCCGGCGGTCGGTGCTGTTGGTGACGCTGAAGACCAGGGCGCCGGAGTCACCCTCCATGACCGCCCAGTTCGCGTTGTGGCCCATGACCCCGCGCACCGTGTGCACGGAGCCGTCGTCCCAGGGGAGGCGGTACCGCACGTCGTCGTTCTGGACCTTGATGCCGCAGGGCACGCCGTGGCCGGAGTAGTAGGAGTGGGTGCCGTCCTGGCAGACCGACTGGCCGTTGTAGGAGTAGGACACGCCCTTGACGCGGTACCACCTGCCGGCCGGCTGGTCGGCCTCGTCGGAGGCGGTGCCGGAGCCGTTGCTGCCGGGGACCTCGATGAGCTGGGCGTCCCAGTACGGGTTGGTGTTGACGACGTGGCCGATCTTGTGGCCGTGCGTCCCGTAGAAGTCGCCCACGGAGTCGCCTTCGCCGTAGACGTCGGTGCCGTTGCGGAAGCAGTGGGCGGCGGTGACCAGGTCGCCGCCGTTGGCGCCGTCCAGGACCAGGCCGGAGGTGCACAGGTTGGTCCCGCCGCTGGTGTGGGCCGAGCCGACCAGGACGTCGCCGCCGATGAACGGCGCGCTGTCGTTCCAGCGCCACGAGGCAGCCGTGACCGGGTCACCCGCCTCGACGGTCACTGGGGCGGCGGTGAGGTCGGCGGCGAAGCCGGTGGCGATGGCGCCGCGGATCGAGTCGAGCTTGTCGGACTTCCCCGCGACGGTCAGGCCGGAGCCGTCCGGGTTGACGGCGACGCTGTAGACGGACCCGGCCGTCACGCCGCTCGCGCCCAACTCGATCAGCCGGTCGGCCTGCGCGTCGAGGTCCTTCTTCGCGTACTTGGCGCTCGCCAGCTTGGCGAGGCCGCTGTCGATGCCCGGGTGGGCGCCCTTGGCCGCCGCGATGAGCTTCTGGCCGTCCCTCAGGTCGGTCACGTAGAGGGTCACCGTGCCGGCGCCCTCGTCCACGGACAGGTTCCCGTAGATGCCGGCGTAGGCGTCGCTGCGGCCCTGCTCGCCGAGGGCGTCGGCGAGTGCGGTCAGGGGTGCGGTCTTCGCGGCGGCCGCCACAATCGCGGAGTCGGTGTCCGCCGCGGCCCCGTCGCCGTCCCGGGCCTGTGCCGTCCCGGCTCCGGTGACCAGCATGGAGCCGGCCACCAGGGCGGTCGCCATCGCTGCCGCCGTCACGTTCCTGCGCATTCCGTTCACTTCCCCCATCGTCAGCGGTCCGACTGCGAACCGTCGGTACGGCCATCCAACCCGAGTGATCGTCTTCGCGGCAAGATAGATCCGTCCGGGTACGCGTCGAATACTGCGTGAGAGATGACACAGTGATGACAGGTCAGGTGATGGACGGTGGACCGGACGCCCGATAGGACAGCAGCACGTGCCAGGCGGATGACGTGGATCAGAGCGTGGCGCGGCGGTCGTGCCGGTGAGCACCAGGGACGATCGTTGACGGCGGGTATCGACTTTCGGGGGCGGCGGGCCGGGGCGGCGGTTGGCTAGGAGCGTGTCTCAGTAACCGGCAACCCGCGTGCTGATCGTGATCATTCATGCAGGATGATCCCGGTATGCGTGATCAGGAGGGGCTGTTCGAGGCCGAGCCGGTCGAACCTAGTAGCGGCGGCGTTGCGCGAGGAGCGTGGTGACGTCGTCGTCGGTCGACTCGGCGAGTCCCTGAAGGTGTCCCAGTAGGTTGTCCTGTTGTTCGTGGCAGGAGCTGACGACGTAGGCGATCGTGCGGGTTGTTCCTCCCCCGGTGCGAACCCGGACGGCCGGCCTCCCCACATGCTGGATGCGGGAAGGCCGGCAGCGTCAGATGAGCCGCCTGCGTTCGGGTCGGCTGCGTCGTCAAGGTGTCGGTTCGGCGATTTCCTGCGTGCCGATGACCGCGAGGAGATCGAGCAGGCCGGAACTGTCCGTACCGGTTGCGGGAGTGAACCACAGCAGGCGCTGCCGACCGTCCTCGCTGAACAGGTTGAGGCAGTTGACCTCGACCAGACCGAGCACGGGGTGGTTGAGGCGCTTGCGGTCGTTCCGCCGGAACGCTACGTCGTGGTCGGCCCACAACGAGGCGAACTCGGAGGAGGTGCCGAGCAGCGACTGGATCACCGAGGTGGCTTCGGTGTCCCTCGCGTCCCTGCGCGCGGCAGCGGCCCGCAGATCCGCGACGAAGGAACGGGACTGGGCTTCGTGATCAGCTTCGGGGTAGAGACGCCGGGCGTCGGGCTCCGTGAACCAGCGGTGGACGAAGCTGGCCCGAGGCCCTCGGAAGCCGGTCTGGTCTCCGATCAGGGCCACCGCGGCCGGGTTCTGCACGAGGGTGACGTGCAAGTCGGTCATGACCTGTGCCGGCGTCGATGTCAGCCGGTCGAGGAGGTCGAGCATGCCGGGGTGCACGTGCGAGGCCGCTCCGCCCTGTACGGGCACCGGACGGCCCGCCAGGTGGAACAGGTAGTCGCGTTCGTCGGCGGTCAGGCGCAGGGCCCTGGACAGCGCGGTGATCATCTGCTCGGACGGCTGGGACCCGGCTCCACGCTCGAGCTCGTTGTAGTAGTCCACCGATGCTCCGGCGAGCTGGGCGACCTCCTCACGGCGCAGCCCGGGGACCCGGCGCCGGAGCCCGGTCGGGAGCCCGATGTCGGCCGGGCGGATGCGTTCACGGCGCGAACGCAGGAAGGCTCCCAGCTCGGTGTACTTCGCAGGACTCATGACCGCCATTCTGCGCTTCGCCGGGCCCTTGGCCCAGGGGATGGCATCCCCTGGTTGCGCGGGTCAGAGCGGTGCACCGTGGAGGACATGACCACGAACCCCCAAGCTCGAACTCATGAACCGCCGGCCGCGCGGGTTGCCGTCGTCACCGGAGGATCACGCGGCATCGGCCGGGCGGTCGCCCGCAAGCTCGCCCAGGACGGCCTGGTCGTCGTCGTGAACTACGCCCACGACGCGGTTGCCGCCGAGGAGGCGGTGGCGGCGATCACCGCTTCCGGTGGGCGGGCGGTCCGCGTGCAGGCGGACGTGGCGGACGAGAGCGCGGTGGCCGCGGTGTTCGACCGGGCGGAGCAGGAGTTCGGCGGCGTGGACGTCGTCGTGAACTGCGCCGGTCGACTCGCCCTGTCGCCCATCGCCGACCTCGACCTCGCCGTGCTCGACGCCGTGCACCGCACCAACATCCGCGGCGCTTTCGTCGTCGCCCAGCAGGCGGCCCGGCGCCTGCGTGCGGGCGGCTCCTTCGTGGGGTTCTCGACCTCCGTCGTCGGCACCCAGTTCCCCGGGTACGGCGTGTACGCGGCGAGCAAGGGAGCCGTCGAGTCGATCACGCTGATCCTCGCCCGCGAGCTGCGCGGACGGAACATCACCGTGAACACCATCGCCCCCGGTCCCACGGCCACGGACATGTTCCTCGACGGCAAGACGCCCGAGCAGATCGACCAGCTCGCCAAGACCCCGCCGCTGGAGCGCCTCGGCACCCCCGAGGACATTGCCAACGTGGTCGCGTTCCTCACCGGCCCGCAAGGGCGCTGGGTCAACGGCCAGATCCTGCGTGCCAACGGCGGCATGGTGTGAGTGCGCGACCGAAGGTCGTGGTGATCACGGGCACGTCCAGCGGCTTCGGGAACCTCACCGCACGGGCCCTGGCCGAGGCCGGCCACATCGTGTATGCCGGCATGCGGGCCACCACCGGCCGCAACGCACCGGCTGTCGCCGCGCTCGCCCAGGTCAAGAAGGACCGCGGCGTGCGGATCACCCCTGTGGAGATGGACGTCCGGGAACAGGCATCGGTCGACGCCGCCGTCGACCACGTGATGGCGGAGCAGGGACGGATCGATGTCGTGGTGCACAACGCCGGCCACATGGTGCTCGGACCGGCCGAGGCATTCACCGTCGCCCAGCTCGCCGATCTCTACGACGTCAATGTGCTGTCCACGCAACGCGTGAACCGCACGGTGCTGCCGATCATGCGCCACCAGGGTCAAGGACTGCTCGTGTGGGTCGGATCCACCTCGACCCGCGGTGGACATCCGCCTTTCCTGGCACCCTACTTCGCGGCCAAAGCCGCGATGGACGCGCTCGCCGAGAGTTACGCCGCCGAGCTGGTCAAGTTTGGTATCGAGACCACCCTCGTCGTCCCCGGCGCCTATCCGAGCGGCACCAACCACTTCACTCACGCCGGCGCACCGGCTGACGATGCCTGTGCCGCAGAGTACGACGACCCCTACGGGCGGCTCAGGGACACGATGACCGAGGCACTGAGCCGCATCTTCCCGCCGGGACGTGAGGCCCGGGAAGTGGCTGACGAAATCGTCCGTGTCGTCGGACTGTCCCATGGGGAACGACCGTTCCGCACCCATGTCGATCCCAGCCGCGACGGCAGCGAAGTGGTCTCCGCCGTGTACGACCGCATTCGCGCGGAGTTCTTCCACCGCGTCGGCATCGACGAACTCCTCACTCCCCGCGCCAGCCTCTGACCACGCCGACACCAGCCGAGGGACGGTCATCGGCCCTCCACCCCCGGACACAGACTTCCGATCCCATGGAAGAAACCCACTCAAGGAGTAAGACCCATGCCTTTCGCCAACTTCAAGGTTCCCGCAGGCACCGTCACCGCCGAGGACAAGAAGAAGATCGTCGAGCGCACCACCGAGCTGTACGCGGAGATCTACGGTGAGCGGGCCCGTCCCACCACGGTCGTGCTCATCGACGAGGTCGTCGACGGCGGCTGGGGCGTCGCCGGCAACGTCCTTACCGCCGCCATGCTCAACGGCGACGCCTGACGCCGACCACCCGCGTGGGGCCCGGCGCAGCCCGCCGTGCCCCACGCGGCCATCACCGGGCCCCCGCCCGCGTCGCGTCTTCGAGCCTTCCGGCGGGCAGCAGGCAGCGGCGGGCGGCGAAGGCCCGCCGGTAGGCGGGCTTCTCGTGGACGGTCACCACCCGCGCGTTGATCATCCTGGAGCCGACGGACGGGTCCTTCGCCCAGGAGGGCGCCAGGCCCCAGCGCAGCGTCCGCCGGTGCCGCTGAACGACCCCAGTGTCCTTGTCGAGCCGCTCCAGGACCGCCCAGACATCCTTAGTGGGCACGACGTTGTAGTCGGGCGCCAGCGTCTCGGCCGAATCCCAGGACGTCACGCCGAACATGTTCACCAGGTCGTCGGGCTTGGCCGTAGAAAAAACGTATCTGCCGCACACCTGTCCCACTCTGCCACCCCTCAGGCCGCCGGCGGGCAGCCACCCGGACGAACTCAGCGGGCATTCTGTCATTTCTGACCCTTTAGTGACTTAGGGTCATGCCGCTTTGATGGCGCTATGCCTGATAGGCGCATAACATGCCTCCTCTCGCCGGAAGTGTGGCTGTCTGTCTCGTCGCCTTCTATGCCCCATAGTCCGTCTGGTTTGAAGAAGTCACAGAAACGCCTGACGGGCAGTGGAACAGGATCCTCCGCCCCCGTCTGTACTGACGCTGTGCCATGATCGAGCACAAGCCGTACCCGAGTGATCTGTCCGATGCCTGATGGGCGCTTATCTGGCCGATTCTGACGGCATGGAGAAAGGCCCGGCTCGACTGCCGGCCGACCGGCCAGCCACCGAAGGTCGACCTTCGCGACGTCTTCAACGCGATCCTCGACATCAACCGGACCGGAATCCCCTGGAAGTACCTCCCGCACGACTTCCCCAGCCACGGCACCGTCCACGCCTACTACGCCGTCTGGCGCGACGAGGCACTCAGCACGCGCACCGGTACGACCACGAGTGGCCCACCCATCGACTCCGCCCAGATACGGCCGTGCTCAGCTGGACCGGCGGCATCAGACGACAAGGCGCTCATGACCTCAGTCTGCACTCAGTCACCGACAGAACGGCGCTGGCCTCCCTGAGCACGGAGACCCGAGCATATCCGTTGAGGGCAAGGCCACCGGTTGCGGGCCAGGCCTGAGCAGCGGACCCGAAATGCTTGGTACGCGCTGAACATACGCACGTGGGACCCTCTTCCTCATGAAGCAGACGCCCTACGACGATCACCGCGTTACGTACTCTCGGCAGTCGTTGGCCCGTCTTGTGCTCTCCGGTCATGCAACCGACGTCGCGGACAGCGCGGCCGGCCTCGTTGGCACCCGAAACGATGCCCACACCGGTCTCGGCGGCCGTGTCAGCCAAGCCCAACAGCTCACAGAGCTGGCCGAACGAGCCCTGGCCTCGGCCGTCATCTACGAAGTCGAACGTGGCAGCTCGTGGGCGCAGATCGGGGACTACCTTGGACTCAGCGCCGACGAGGCGCGGGGGCGATACAGTCCCGCCCTCCATGCGTGGAACACCGCCTTCGAGGAGCCCTACCGGCTCGACGAGACCGGTCCCAGACGCATCCCGCAGTTGCCCACTGCGGCCTATGACTGAGCCTGGGCATGCGCTCAGCTCGACCAGTGGGCCTTCTTGCACCGCATCGGCATCGACGACCACCACGCCGTCAGCGCCGAGCTCATCATGTCCAGCGCTGTGGAAGAGGCGGCCCCGGTTGCTGATCACTGAGCCTTTTCAGCGGTGCAACTCCAGGGCGAGGACGGCCTTGGCCGCTGACGTCAGCCAGTTCGGGCTGCAACGGGCACGGCCGGCCTTGTTCGTTCTCGCGGACAGAGCCCCACGGCCACGTCCGATCACGTGATCGGCCACGAACCGGGCCTCATGCCGCCGCAGCCGTCTGCGTCCTGGCCTCACGGACTCCGCGCAGGGCGCCGGACCAGGCGATCACCTGGTCGAGCATGTGGCCCACGGCGGTGTCCAGGCCCTCCTGGGGGACGAAGGCACCGGTGTGGAACGAGGCATGCGTGGAGATGGTGGGCTGGGCCCGGACCGTGGCCACCTGGAGTTCGGCGAGGACAAGGCGCAGCGCCTCGGCAGCTCGGGCCCCGGCCACCCAGCCGCCGTAGCTGACGATCCCGGCGGCCTTGTCGTTCCACTCCCGGTAGACGTAGTCCAGGGCGTTCTTCAGGGCTCCGGGGTAGGAGTGGTTGTACTCGGGGACGAGGAACACGTAGCCGTCGAAGCGGGCGATGAGTGCGCTCCAGGCGCGGGTGTGGCCGTGCTGGTACTGCTGGAGGTTCGGGTTGCCGGGCTCGTCGAGGTTGCCGAGGTCGTGGTCGGCGAGGTCGATGAGTTCGTAGTCGGCGCCGCCGTGGGCACGGGCGGCCGCCAGCGCCCAGGCGGCGATCTGGTCGCCGCGGCGTCCGGGGCGGGTGCTTCCGAGGATGAGGGCGATGCGGAGCGTCATGCACTTCCTTCCAGGGGAGTTGTCACATCAACTCTAGATCGAGCGAGTTGATGTGACAACTGTCCTGGTCGCGGCGCGGTATTCTCGGCGACATGACGGAGACTCGATCGCTGGAACCCCGGGAGTGGGAGTTCTGGGATGTCTGGATGCGCGCGCAGCGCCTGCTCGCCAGGGAGCTGGAGCGCGGCCTGCAGCGTGACTGCGACATCTCGAAGGCCGAGTTCAGCGTGCTGGTGACGCTGTGGCAAGCCGCCGACCGCGAGTGGCGGGTCGGCGAGCTCTCCGAGTCGCTCGACTGGGACAAGAGCCGCGTCTCGCATCAGCTGACGCGCATGGAGAAGCGCGGCTTCGTTGAGCGCACCCGCTACGGAGCCGACGGTCGCCGCGCGGGGATCGGCCTGACCGCCGAGGGGCGCCGTATCGCCCAGAGCGCCATCCGCGTGCACGGCGGCAACATCCGCCACCATGTCCTCGACTCGCTGACCCCTGAACAGGCATCAGCCATCCGGGCCTGGAGCGAGCAGACGGTCGACCGCCTCGAACCGCGCCGCAGCGAGACTCCCAGCGACGGTGCGTCCTAGATCACGCCCTACATCAACGAGCCAGGCGGTTGAGCGAGATGTCTGAAGTCTCAACTGTTCTGCCGGGGATTTTCGTTGGTTACCTATCCTGCCGCACTGGACCTGCCACACGCCCTCGTTGAGTGGGTCCCCGTGCTCATCGTCACCCAGGGGGGGTGACCCGCCTCTGCAAGCTCCGTCCCTCCCCGCGGGCCCCTGGTCGCGCTGGTCTACCTGCGCAAGGCACGACATCCTCGCCCAGATCGCCGCCGGCTTCCGGATCAGCGTCGGCACCGCCCACGCCTACGTCCACCAGGTCACCGACCTCCTCGCAGGGAAAGCGCCCGGCCTCCCCAGCGCAAGGCCCAGACGGCGGGAGCATTCC
Source organism: Kitasatospora sp. NPDC059648 (assembly GCF_042734825.1). Lineage (NCBI taxonomy): Bacteria > Bacillati > Actinomycetota > Actinomycetes > Kitasatosporales > Streptomycetaceae > Kitasatospora > Kitasatospora sp. NPDC059648. The sequence goes on from NZ_JBHWDU010000096.1 coordinate 25,878, forward strand.
AGCAGGCCGACCCCGGCCTCGAGCAGTTGGTGGACCTGCTGCCACCGCTCGAGGGTGGTAGCGGCGCGGGTGCCTTCCCGAAGGGGCGGCCCGGCCTTGGCCCAGCATGCGCTGTGGGCTGCGATTTCCTTCTGAGCAGCCTCGGTGAGCATCAGCGACCTCCAGCTTCAGGACCTCCTGTCAGCTGCTGATGAGCCCGAGCCCCGGCGTCCCGCACCAGCGCGCCAGCCTCCGCTTCGCCATGCTCCTGAGCGCCGCCGTCGACTCTGGGGGCGTGCCGTTGGAGGTGCTGGAGCGAACCTCGGGAAGCTCACGAAGGCCGGGCGGTACCGGATGGCGACCGAACAGGAGCTGCCCGGCCACTCCTCGATGACCCGCGACCAGCTGCAGCAGGCTCCGGAGGTGGCTCAGCCGCGTCACCTGCGCGCCGTGTCCTGAACTCGGTCCAGCTCTGGAGCACCGCGCGGCGGTCCGCGCTGTCCTGCGGGAAGAGCGCGGCCGCCAGGCCCAGCAGGGTGGTGCTCAGCAGGACGAGGGTGACGCACCACCAGGGCGCCGAGGTGAGGACGGGTACGGTTCCGGCAGCCTGAAACAGCGCGGTTCGACGGTGCTGTGCGTTCTGACTCATGGTCACCACAAAATCAAAGAACGGGAGTTGCGGGCAGGGGCAAGAGTTGTCGAAGCTAGGGCAACTCGAATTCCTGGGAGTGATCCGTGCAGCAGAACGACAGGGTGTCCGAGGCGGACCGTCTCCTGGCGGCGGCGTTGAAGAGCTGGTCCGCACGCCTGAAGGTGGCCGGGCTGCTACAGAAGGCCCAGGCCGGGCGGCTCGGCTGGACGGAGGAGAAGTACAGCAAGTACCTCGGTGGCAAGTTGCGGATCACCGACCCGGTCCGGTTCACCACGGCGTTCCTCGCGCTGGTCGCCGAGCGTCTGGGCCAAGAAGCCCAGGCCCGGGCGGAGCTGATGCCCCTGGCACGAGCCGCCCACGCCGGGCGGCCGCTCGCGGGGGTGGAGGACGCGCTGGCGCAACTGCGGAGCGAACTCGAGGGCGTCCGGGACGACCGGGCGGCCGCCGAGGTGCAGCAGCGGCTGGAGGCGGTAGCCGCGGACCTGGCGCGGGCCGAGGCGGTGCTGGCCGGGCATGGGGGGCAGCTCACGGAGCTGTGGGCGTTACGACAGGAAGCGGACCGGCTCCGGACGCACGCCCTCAGTATTCGCTACCGGGCTGGCCGGGACATCAATGCGCCGGTCACCTACTACAACGGCCCCGGCAGCGGCCCCGGCCGCCGGATCACGCCCGCCCGCGCTGCCGGGGGCACCGTTCTCGTGCTGGCGGTCGTGGCGACCGCGATCGTGGGCTACCGGTGGTACGACAACCGGACGGCGGCGGCGAACGTGGCGGCCCAGCGTCAGGGGGAGAGAGCTGTGGACGCCCAGACTGCCCCGTTCCGGGTGGTGGTGGAGGGTCCGGACCAGCATCGGGGAAGCGTGTGGGCCCTCGCGCTGGACCAGGAGCTGACGAAGGCGCAGGAGAACGCGCTCGCGCCGTTCAAGCCGAAAGACCTCGCCGCCGTGCAGTCGTACCTGGCGGAGCTGCACCCCCGACTGCTGCCCCGGGACGATGTGCCCGGTGTCGATGTCGACACGAAGGACCCCGGGCTGAAGGCGCTCATGAAGCGGGAGACCGGCGACGAGGGCATGGTGGGCGGCGATACCTATCGGCTGCACTTCACCACGGACCGCTCCTCGTCCGTGACCATCGAGAAGATCGGCACCACCGACATCTCCTGCAGGCCCAGCACCGCCATCAGCGCCGTGTACGCGCCGCCGGCGGGCCAGGAACCCGTGCCGGGCGTCTTCCTGTCGCTGGCCGATCCGCCCGGGACTCCGGCGGTGGAAGTGGACGAGCACGGTGAGGCCATCAGCGCGGACTACTTCGCCCACCACAAGCTCGACCTCGGCCAGTTCACCACGCCCGCGGACATCGAGCTTCAGGTCGGCGGCGTCGAGGGACAGCTCTGCTCCTGGCGGTTCCAGGTCGACTACCTGACCGCCGACGGGGCGAGGCTCAGTGAGAAGGTGGACAACCACGGTCGGCCATTCACGGTCGAGTCACTGCCACGCCAGCTGAAGCAACTGGTGGAGTACGACCTGGGCGGGGCGACCCACCCCGCCCACTGGGCCGACTGCGCCGTGGAGCCCACCCGGTGCGCACCGGTCGCGTCCGGTGGGGCTCGACTCAACATGGGCAGCAGCCTCCCGGGCGCGGGCTCCTGAGCGGGTGCGGGCTGCGGCGGCCCTCCAGGGCAGGCCCCCCGACCGCGCCACGAGTCATCAGGAGTGTGGCGCTGCGGCGGGACCGGGCTCGGCGTACTGCTGGCCAACTAGTAGTACTTCGTTAGGTCGGGGCGGGCTGTCTAGCGCGGCTTGTGGATCTTCTTGTGGGAAGCGGGCGTTGGCAGGTGCGGCAAATACCGGT